>CAYGZN010000065.1:0-11374 GCA_964354355.1 uncultured Burkholderiaceae bacterium
CCCGGGCCGTGCGGCGCCCAGCCCGGCGGGCCGAACAGGTGGCCCAGGCCCTCGCGTGCATTGCCGGCGCCGGCCAGGTCCCGGGCCAGCGCAATCCACTGGTGGAAGACGATCGTGATCGGATTGTGCGTCTGCAGCGGCTTGACCAGGCCGTACCGGCACGGCAGGTCGGCGCGCTCGGGCACGTACGTGCCGAACAGCCGGTCGAACACGATCAGCACGCCGCCGTAATTCGCGTCGAGGTACTCCAGGTTCGCGGCGTGGTGCACGCGATGGGCCGACGGCGTGTTCAGCACCCACTCGAGAGGTCCCAGCCGGGGCATCCAGGTGGTGTGGATCCAGAACTGGTACAGCAGGTTCAGGCCGAAGGCGACGAGGATCGCCTGCGGCGGGAAGCCCAGCCCGCACAGCGGCAGGAAGAACACCAGCGAAAACGTCAGCTTGCCCGTCCAGCCCAGCCGGTACGCGGCGCTCAGGTTCATCTGGTTGGGGCTGTGGTGGACCGCGTGCGTCGCCCAGAACCAGCGGATGCGGTGGTTGGCGCGATGAAACCCGTAGTAGCAGAACTCCAGCCCGAGGAACAGCAGCGCCAGGCCCCACCACGCCGAGAGGTCCGGCGTCCACAGGCGGTGCTCGTAGAGCCACTGGCCGCCCGGCAGCGCGATCGACAGCGGCAGCAGGTCGGTCAGGCGGCGCCCGACCGTGATCAGCAGCGATGAACCAGTGGCCCGCCAGTCGTAGCTGCCCGGGCGCAGCCACGAAAGGACCAGGCCCTCCAGCACCGACGCCGAGACGGCGACGGCGGCGACGGTGGCGAGAATCGTCGTGGAGCGGTCCATCGGGATGAATGCTACCCGGGGTTGGCGCTGCCGGCCGCCGACGGACGACCATCGGTCGCCTTCGCGCACGAAGCGGCCGACCTCGTTCAACCGGGTCGCGCCCGCGCTGGCGGCCCCGTCGCCTAGAATCACGGCCATGGATTCCGCACCGCGGTTCTCGCTCGTTCGCCAGATGCGGGCTTCGTATCTGCCGCCGCTGATGGTGTACGTCGCCGCGGGCATCTCCGGGCTGACCGCCATCGTCGGCACCTTCTTCGTCAAGGACTACCTGGGCCTGTCGGCTGAGTTCCTGGCCGCGCTGGGCTTCTGGGCGGGCCTGCCGTGGGCGCTCAAGATGCCGCTGGGCCACGTCGTCGACCTGTTCTGGCGCTGGAAGTCGCTGCTGGTGTGGCTGGGCGCGGCACTGATCGCGGTCAGCCTGCTGATCATGATCGGGCTGCTGGCGGACCCGGCGGCGATGCGACGCTGGGCCAGCGCCGAGGCCTGGTACGTGACCTCGGCGCTGCTGGCGCCGATCGGCTACGTGATGCAGGACGTGGTGGCCGACGCGATGACGGTCGAGGCCGTGCCGCGCGTGGCCGACGACGGCTCGCCGCTGTCCGAGCCCGAGCGCCGGGCGATGCACACGACGATGCAGACGCTGGGCCGCGTGGCGATCATCGGCGGCGGGCTGATGGTGTCGGCGGTCAACGTGGTGATGCTGCGCGGCGCGCAGGCGCTGCCCGAGGCCGAGCGGGTCGCGGTGTACGTGTCGATCCACCAGATGGCGCTGCTGATCCCGTTGGCTTCGGTGGTCGGCGTGCTGGTGGCGGCGTGGCTGCGCCGACGCGAGCGCGGGCGACTGCTGGGCCAGGGGTTGACGCCGGCCGAGGCCGATCGGCGACTGTTCGTGCAGCCGCAGCGCCCCGCGGTCAATGGCTGGGTGCTGGGTGGCGGCGCGCTGTTCGCGCTGGTGTCGCTGGGTGTCGGGCTGGGCGACTTCGCGTATGGACAGGAACTGGTGTTCGCGGCGTCGATGACGGTGATCGGCGTGCTGATGTGGCGGCTGATGCGCGAGCTGGAACCGTCGGCCCGAGCGGTGCTGCTGGGCACCGCGATCGTGATCTTCGTGTTCCGCGCGCTGCCCGGGCCCGGCGCCGGCTCGACCTGGTGGATGATCGACTCGCTGGGCTTCGACCAGCAGTTCCTGTCGGAACTGTCGCTGATCGGCAGCGTGCTGACGCTGGCCGGGCTGTTCGTGTTCCGCCGCTTCATGGCCGAACGATCGATCTACTACGTGGTCGGCATGCTGACCGTGGCGGGCACGCTGCTGGCGCTGCCGATCCTGGGCATGGTGCACGGTCTGCACGAGTGGACCGCGGCGCGCACCGGCGGTGTCGTCGACGCACGCTTCATCGCGGTGATGGACACCGCGCTGGAGTCGCCGCTGGGGCAGATCGCGATGGTGCCGATGCTGGCGTGGATCGCCAATTCCGCGCCCGAGAAGCTCAAGGCGACGTTCTTCGCGGTGATGGCGTCGTTCACCAACCTGGCGCTGTCGGCGTCGCAGCTGGGCACGAAGTGGCTGAACCAGGTCTTCGTGGTGACGCGCGAAGTCAAGGATGCGGCCAGCGGCGTGGTGAAGGTGCCGGCGGACTACAGCCAGCTGGGCGAGCTGCTGGCCACGACGACGGTGCTGGGGTTCGTGCTGCCGCTGGCTGCGATCGCGCTGGTGCGGATGGCCCGGCTGCGCAGCGGCTGAACATGACCGCGCGACCACCTGCGTCGGGGGGCCGATGCGAGCCGCCAAGAGGGCTGTCCAGCCCGGGACGCCGCGGCGTGATCGTCGCGGCAGGCGCCGCCGCCACCACGATCGCGGCGGGTGGCGCCGGTTCCCAGTCGCTCGTGCCGGCGGAACCTGCCGTGCCGGCGAAACCTGCCGTGCTGGCGCGACCGATCCCTTCCACCGGCGAGCGCGTCCCCGTGATCGGTCTGGGGACCTGGCAGACCTTCGACGTCGTGCCCGCCCGTGAACGCGCGGCGCGCGGCACGCTGCTCGCGGCGCTGCTCGATGCCGGTGGCACGCTGGTCGACTCATCGCCGATGTACGGCGAGGCCGAGGCCGTGATCGGTGAAGGCCTGCGCCAGCCGGTGCCCGGCAAGGTGTTCGCCGCGACCAAGGTCTGGACCATCGGCCGCCAGTGGGGCGTCGACCAGATGAACCGCTCGATGAAGCTGTGGGGGCTGTCGCGGATCGACCTGATGCAGGTGCACAACCTGCTCGACTGGCGCACGCACCTGCAGACGCTGACGGCGTGGAAGGCCGAGGGCCGCGTGCGCTACGTCGGCGTCACGACCTCGCACGGCCGCCGCCACGACGAACTCGAGCGGATCATGCGGCGCGAGCCGCTGGACTTCGTGCAGTTCACCTACAGCCTCGCCGACCGCGAGGCCGACAAGCGCCTGCTACCGCTGGCGGCCGAACGCGGCATCGCGGTGATCGCCAACCGGCCGTTCGACGGCGGCGAGCTGTTCGCCGCGGCCAAGGGCCGCGCGCTGCCGGGCTGGGCGGCCGAGATCGGTTGCGCGAACTGGGCGCAGGTGTTCCTGAAGTTCATCGTGTCGCACCCGGCCGTGACCTGCGCGATCCCGGCGACGTCGCAGCGGGCCCATCTGCGCGAGAACGTCGGTGCGCTCGCCGGGCCGCTGCCCGACGCGGCAATGCGCGCGAGGATCGCGCGGGACTTCGACCGCGGTTGACGCAGCGGCCGGTGTCGGCGTCGACACCGTGGCACCGGTCACCGCGGCACCGGCAACTTGCTGGACGGCCCGGGTTTCGTCAGAATCGGCCGGCTCCTGCCACGACGAACCGGAAACAACGATGAATCGAACGACGCGCCGACGGGCGATCGCCGCCGCACACTGCGGCCTGGTCCGCACGCACCGCGCGCAGCCTCGCGCGACGACGGGCGTCGAGGGCGGCGGCGGCCATCCGGTCGACGTCGACCATCGCCTCGAATGCTGATCGCGAGCCGCCGCCGGTTGGCGTTCGTGGTCGGGGTCGCGTCGGTCCTGGCCACGGCGTGTGCCAGCTTGCCGCCGCCTCCCGACAAGCCGGTCTCGCAGGCACTGCCGCCGGGTGCGACGACGCGGCTCGACCGCGGAATCGCACCCGAGGTCGCCGGCCATCCGGGGCTCGCCGGGGTCGTTTCGCTGTCGGACGGCCACGAGGCGTTCGCCGCCCGCGTGCTGCTGGCCGAGGCGGCCGAGCGCTCGCTCGACGTCCAGGTCTACATCTGGCACCGCGACGCGACCGGGATGCTGCTGTTCGAAGTCGCGCGGCGCGCGGCCGAGCGCGGCGTGCGCGTGCGGCTGCTGATCGACGACAACAACACGTCCGGGCTCGACCCGACGCTCGCGATGCTCGACGCGCACCCGAACATCGAGGTGCGGCTGTTCAATCCGTTTGCGCAGCGCAGCTTTCGTGCCGCCGGCTACCTGACCGATTTCTCGCGGCTGAACCGACGCATGCACAACAAGTCGTTCACCGTCGACAACCAGGCGGCCGTCGTCGGCGGGCGCAACATCGGCGACGAGTACTTCGCGGCCGGCCAGGGTGCGAGCTTTGCGGACCTGGACGTGGTCGTGGTCGGCGACGTCGTGCGCGAAGTCTCGAAGGTGTTCGATCGCTACTGGAACAGCGCGTCGGCGTACCCGTTTCCCGACGTGGCGCCGGGCGTGGCGCCGCTCGGTGCAGCGGAGTTTGCCGATGAGGTGCGCGCGATTCGCGCGAGCCCGGCGGCGGCGGCCTACCAGAAGGCCGTGCTGGGCACGCCGGGCGTGCGCGGGCTGATCGCAGGCACCAACGTGCCCGAGTGGGCGCGCGCTGCGCTCGTCGCCGACGACCCCGCGAAGGTCCTGAATCCGCCCGACCGGCGCGACCTGCAGATGCTGCCGAAGATGGTCGCAACCCTGGGCAGCCCTCGCGCGGAGCTCGACCTGGTGTCGCCGTATTTCGTGCCGGGCGACGGAGGCACCGAAGCGCTGACGGCGTTGGCGCGCCAGGGCATCAGGGTGCGGCTGCTGACGAATTCGCTGGCGGCCACCGATGTCGGCGCGGTGCACGCGGGTTACGCGAAGCGTCGCGATGACCTGCTGCGAGGTGGCGTGCGCATCTACGAGCTCAAGCCCGACCCCGACGCGCTCGTCGGCACCAAGGCCGAGGACAACAGCGGCATCGGCGGCAGCTCGCGCGCGAGCCTGCACGCGAAGACCTTCGGGGTCGACCGGCAGCGGATCTTCGTCGGCTCGTTCAACCTCGACCCGCGCTCGGCGGCGCTGAACACCGAGATGGGCGTGGTGATCGACAGCCCGACGCTCGCCGGTCAGCTCGCGAAAGCGCTCGACGGCATCGCCCCGAAGTGGGCCTACGAGGTCAGGCTGGACGAGCAGGGCCACAAGCAGTGGCTCGACGCGCCGAACCCGCCACTCACGACCGAGCCCGAGACCGGGCTGCTGCGCCGCGCGACGGTGAAGTTCATGTCGTGGCTGCCGATCGAGTGGATGCTGTGATGCGCTCTCGGCCCCGTTCATCCGCCATCCGGAACGAACGATGAGCCGCGTGCTGCGTCCATGGAAAGCTGCCGCCGCGATGGCTTCGCTTGCGCTCGCCGGTTGTCTGTCGTTCAGCTCCACGACGTCCGCCGATCCCGCCGCGGGCGGTGCACTGGCGAACTGCGCGGTCCCGCAGAATCAGTGCGCGCAGCAGCTGTGCGCGGCCCGGGGCGTCAGGTCGTTCAGCTGCAACCCCGTCACGCTCGACCACCGGTGCGAGTGCAACCCCTGAACCGTGGCCGGGTGGCTGCGGCGGCCGTCGGCCTCGTGCGCCCCCTCGCGGTGGCCTGACGGCCGATGGCACGGGTCGTTCCCGACCGCCGGCGCGAGCCGGGCCCGAGCGGCGCCGCAGCGGGCAGCGGTCCCGAGGCCGCGCAGCGCCACGCCGACACGCTCGCGCTGCTCGCAGCGGGCCTGCCCGATGCCTACACCGTCTATCACGGCGTGCACTGGACCAACGTCGAGCGCGGCTTCTCGGTGTTCGGCGAGATCGACTTCGTCGTCGTCGACCGGGCCGGGCGGATGCTGCTGATCGAGCAGAAGACCGGCTTCCTGGAAGAGGGGCCCGACGGGCTGCTCAAGCGCGAGCGCGGGCGCATGCGCAGCCTGCCGGTGCAGATGGCCCGCACGGTCGCGACGATCCGCGACAAGCTGCGCCGGCGGCCCGGCTGCGAGGGCGTCGACGTCGACTACCTGCTGTACTGCCCGGACTACACGGTGCGCCGCGTCGAAGCCGCCGGCATCTCGTCGGACCGGATCGTCGACGCGCGCGGCCGTGACCGGCTGCCCGCGATCGTCCGCTCGATCCTGCCCGACGCCGGCGCGCAGCTGGCCGCACCTTTGGTCGCGCAGCAGGTCGACCGGTTCCTGCGCGACGTGATCGAGCTCGAAACCGACGTCAGCGCCCTGGTCGGTCAGGCGCAGGCGCTGGTCACGCGGATCTCCGGCGGTCTGGCCCACTGGGCGCGGCAGCTGGAGTTCGAGCCGTTCCGGCTGCACGTGCGCGGCACGGCGGGCTCGGGCAAGACGCAGCTCGCGCTGGCCGAATACCGCGACGCGATCGCGCGCGGCCTGCGGCCGCTGTACGTCTGCTACAACCGGCCGCTGGCCGATCACTTCGCGTCGATCGTTCCCGAAGGCGGCGAGGTCGCCACGTTCCACACGCTGTGCCAGCGCTTGCTGCGCGATGCCGGGCGCTCGCCGGACCTCGGCGCGCCGGGGGCCTTCGAGCGGATGGAGGCCGAGGCGGCCTCGGTGGCCGTTGCGGGCCGCTGGCTGTTCGACACCGTGGTCGTCGACGAGGGCCAGGACTTCTCCGAGGCATGGCGCGACCAGGTACTGCGCCACGCGCGGCCGGGCTCGCGGGTGATCTGGCTCGAGGACCCGATGCAGGCGCTGTACGGGCGCGAGCCGGCGCCGCTGCCGGGCTGGGTCACGCTGCACGCGCAGACCAACTACCGCAGCCCGCGCGAGGTGGTGCGCCTGCTGCGCGCGCTGCTGCCGGCGGGCGTCGCGATCGAGGCCGCCGGGCCGCTGGCCGACGCCGACATCGAGGTGCTGACCTTCGACGACCACGAAGGCATGATCGGCGCCACCAAGGAGGCGGTCCGCCGCTGCCTGGCCGCGGGGTTCCGGCGCAGCGACATCGCCGTCATCAGCTATCGCGGGCGCGAGCAGTCGCGGCTGATGGCGCTGGCGCACCTGGGCCCGCACCGGGTCCGTACGTTCACCGGCCGCTTCGACCTGCTTGGCCAGCCCGCGTTCACCGAAGGCGACCTGCTGGTGGAGTCGGTCTACCGGTTCAAGGGCCAGGCGGCGCCGGCGGTCGTGCTGACCGAGGTCGACTTCGATCGGCTCGACGACAAGGCGGTCCGCAAGCTGTTCGTCGGCGCCACCCGTGCGACGATGAAGCTGGCGATCGTCGCGTCGCGTCGCTCGGCCGAGGTGCTGCAGGGCCTGCTCGGCTAGACGGAAGGCATCGAGGCACGGTGGTCTGACGCAGCCGCGCGCTCATCAACGGGACAGGGGACACCGATGCTTCAGCTGCGACCGAACTGCGAGTGCTGCGACCGGGACCTGCCGCCCGGTTCGGCCGACGCGCGGATCTGCTCGTTCGAGTGCACGTTCTGCGCGTCGTGCGCCGATGGCGTGCTGGCCGGCGTGTGCCCGAACTGCGGCGGCGAACTGGTGGCGCGGCCGCGCCGCCCGGCGGCCAAGCTGGCGCGGTTCCCGGCCTCGAGCGAGCGGGTGTTCAAGCCTGCGGGGTGCGCTCAGCGCCCGCGCGGCCCCGGCCCCACGACGTCGCCGGGCTTGACGCCCTTGAGCCAAGCGATCCGGGCCCTGCGATCCACCTGGATCCAGTCGCAGGGCGCGGTCGGCCCGACGGTGGCGGCCTGGACCACGCAGACGTCCTTCCACTGAAGCTTGCCGCCGACCCACTGCAGCGGCTCGAATCCGAGCACCTGCCAGCCCGCGACCAGCTGGCGCACCGCCTTCGGGTCGAGACCCCCGTCGCGGAACAGCTGGCCGTCGTGCCACACGCGCCGGCCGATCTGCCGCTGGTGGTCGGCGATGCACTGCGCGAGTCCGCCGGGGTATTTCTCCTCGATCAGGTGGACCGGCACGACCAGGTCGATGAACTCGAGCCGGATCGCCATCGGTCAGGCGTCGCGACCCGGCTCGCGCACCGAGTGCGGCCGCTCGGCGATCCAGCTGCCCATCAGCGTGTACGTGACCGCCAGCACCACCGGTCCGATGAAGATGCCGACCAGCCCGAATGCCACGAGTCCGCCGATCACGCCGGCGAAGATCAGCAGCAGCGGCAGGTCCGCGCCCTTCTTGATCAGCCAGGGCCGCAGGAAGTTGTCCATCGTGCCGACAATGGCGGTCCACACGAGGAGCGCGGTGCCCCAGCCGGTATCGCCCGACCAGTACAGCCAGATGACGGCCGGCACCAGCACCGGCATCGTGCCGACCTGCGCGATCGTCAGCAGGAACATCAGCGCCGTCAGCAGCGTGGCCGCCGGCACGCCGGCCACCGCCAGCCCGATGCCGCCCAGCAGCGACTGGACCACCGCGGTCACGACGACGCCCAGCGCGACCCCGCGGATCGAGGCGGCCGCGAGCCGCGCGGTGTTCTCGCCGCGCTCCCCGGCCAGTCTGCGCGAGAACCGCAGCACGCCCTTCGCAGCCGTTTCGCCGTAGGCGTACAGCACCGCCGACACGGCCACCGTCAGCAGGAACTGCAGCGCGGTGGCACCGACCGCGCCCGCTTCGCGCAGGACGCCGGAGGCGACGGTCCCGACGTACGGGCTGATCTTGGCGAAGATCGCGTCGCCGCCGCTGGTCACGGTCTCGCGCCACAGCGTGCCGAGCCGGGGGCCGACCAGCGGCAGGCTCTGCAGCCACGCGGGGGCATCGCCCAGCTTGAGCTGGGACAGCGCCCGGAACCAGCCGGTGATGCGGTCGGCGTTGTCGACGACGGTGGCGATCGCCATGGTCAGCGGCACGAAGAACAGCAGCAGCAGCGCCAGCGTCATGACGGTGACGGCGAGGCCGCGCCGGTTCCACAGGAGCTTCTGCGCGCGCACCATCAGCGGCCAGGTCGCGATCACGATCGTCGTGGCCCAGATCAGCGGGGCCAGGAACGGCCGCAGGATCCACAGGCTGCCGGCGATCAACGCGATCAGCGCCAGGATCGCCAGCACGGTGCGTGTCAGCTCAGTGTGCTGCTCGGTCATCGTGGGGGGTCACGCGCGGCGAATGCCGCGATCGGAATCGTGGCCGACACTCTACCGCACATCGGGACCGTTTCGCGCTCAGCGCGGCGCGGCCAGCCACTGCACGAGTTGCGCGCTCGACAGCGCGCCGCTGACACGGTCGACCTCGCGACCCCCGCGCATCAGCACGAGCGTCGGGATGCTGCGGATGCCGAATCGCGCCGACAGTTCCTGCTCGTCGTCCGAGTTGACCTTGCCGAACTGCACGCGGCCCGCCAGCTGCCGGGCAGCCTGCTCGAACTGCGGTGCCATCGTGCGGCACGGGCCGCACCACGGCGCCCAGAAGTCCACGACCACGGGCAGGTCGTTGCGCTGCACGTGCCGCTCGAACGTCTGCCCGGTCAGCTCGACCGGCTTGCCTGCGAACAGCGGTTTGCCGCAGGAACCGCACTGCGGCGTTTCGGCCAGCCGTTCGGACGGCACGCGGTTGACGGCGTTGCAGTGGGGGCAGACGGCGTGAACGGGTTCGGCGGTCGTCATGGGGGGCTCGCGGTCGTGATGTCGGGCTTGCAGTCGCCAAGTCTGGCTCGCGGTCGTCAAGTCGGCCTCGGGGTGGCCAGGTGTCGTCGGTGACAATCGGGGCGCCCGTGGCCTTTTTCAACGGGGGCGATCCGCAACGCGGTGAACCGACGGAATGCACCCGCCGCCGGCCGCTTGGCTTAGTATTCCGGCAAGCCCCGGACGCTGCGTCCGGGTGGCGGTGCGCCCCGGTGCGGTGCGCCGCGGGCCGACACAGGGAGTCAAGCCATGATCGATCGAAGAACCATGCTGGGTGTGGCGGCCGCCGCCGCCGCACTGTGGATCCCGCTGCCGGCAGCCGCACAGGAGTCGGGGCCCGCGATCGAGCAGATCCGCAAGCGCGGCGTGATGCGGGTCGGCGTGTCGACCTTCGTGCCCTGGGTGATGCGCGACAAGAACGGCGAGCTGATCGGCTACGAGGTCGACGTCGCGAACCGGCTGGGCAAGGACCTGGGCGTGAAGGTCGAGTTCGTGCCGACCGCCTGGGACGGCATCATCCCGGCGCTGCAGGCGGGGCGTTTCGACCTGATCATCGGCGGCATGACCCCGACGCCGCCGCGCATGCAGAGCATCGACTTCACGAACCCGTACTCGTACACGGGCATCGGCCTGGTCGCCAACAGCCGCATCGCCGGCGGACGCAAGTCGGCCGCCGACTTCAATGCGCCCGACGTCATCATCGCGATGCGCCGCGGCGTTGCGGCGGTGGCCGACGTGCAGAAGCAGATGCCCAAGGCGCAGATCGTGTTCTTCGACGACGACGCGCAGGCCCAGCTCGAGGTGGTCAACGGCAAGGCCCACGCGTTCGTGGCCAGCGAGCCCAAGCCGACGTTCGCCTACCTGGACAACCGCACGGTGCTGTACAAGCCGTTCGACGCGTTCCTGGCCGACTCGTTCGAGGCGATGGGCATGCGCAAGGGCGACCCGCAGACCCAGCAGGTGCTCAACGAGTGGATCGCCGAGCGATTCAAGGACGGGTTCCTGAAGGAGCGCCGGACCTACTGGTTCGCCACCCGCGATTGGGCCGACAAGCTGCCCGCCGAAGCCAGGAAGTGAGGTGACGCCGGGCGTGCGCACGCGCGAGCGGCGCGCACGCGTCGGCGACACGCTCTGGTTCGCCGCGCTGTGCGTCGCCGCTGCGGCGCTGCTGTGGCGCGGCGTCGGGCAGCTGGGCTACGACTGGCAGTGGCACCGGGTGCTGAAGTACCTGGGCGCCTGGGATGCCGCCGGCTTCGTGCCGGGCACCCTGCTGCGAGGCACCTGGGTCAGCCTGCAGCTGGTGGCCAGCGCGTTCGCGCTCACGGTCCTGCTGGGGCTGGTCGCGGCGCTGCTGCAGCGCTCGGGCTCGCCGGTGGGTCGCGCGATGGCCCGCGGCTACGTCGAGGTGGTCCGCAACACGCCGCTGCTGATCCAGGTCTACCTGGTCTACTTCGCGCTGGCGCCGGTGCTGGGCGGACTGCTCTACCTCCTGCTCCGGGCGGTCCTCTCGCGGTTGCCGTTGCCGCGGGCCGACGCCCCCGGGGCGGGCTAGACTCCTCCGATGGCCGATCTGCTCCTGCGTCAGGCCGTGCGCGGCCGAGAGCACCGCGAAGGCCTCGGCCTCCTCGATGGCATTCAGATCGGCGCGCTGCAGGTTCTCCACCA
>CAYGZN010000066.1:0-11256 GCA_964354355.1 uncultured Burkholderiaceae bacterium
CCATCAGAGTCCCTCGAAAGTCGCCCGTGTGTGCAGCGCGAGCCCGGCGTCGCGCAGTCGCTTCGACCCGCCCGGCTCGGGCGCGTCGCGCACGGTGCGGATGCGATCGCGGATGTCGTTCGGGTCGAGCATCGCTGTCCGGGCAGTCGGCGCCCGGGCACTTTACCGCAGCCGGGGCGGGGCCGGGCGGCCGGGTGGGGCGGCCGGGTGGGGCCGGGCGAGGCGGCCGGGCAGGCCGGCGCGAGCGGGCCGGACCTCGGCGATCGGTTGCGGGGCTCGGCCCGTTGCGTCAATCTTGGGCCCGGACCGATGGAGACGCCCTTGCCGACACCCCCCGCCGACCCGCCCGTACCGTTCAAGCAGCGCTTCTTCGAGGACTATCGCGTCGGCGAGGTGGCCGAGTTCGGCGACAGTCCGATCACCGCCGACGCGATCGTCGAGTTTGCGACGCGCTACGACCCGCAGCCGTTCCACATCGACCCGCAGGCCGCGCAGAAATCGAACTTCGGGGGCCTGATCGCCAGCGGCTGGATGACGGGCAGCGTCGCGATGCGCATGCTGGTCGACCACTTCATCTCGCCGCTGGCCAGCATGGGCTCGCCCGGGTTCGACGAGCTGCGCTGGCTCAAGCCGGTGCGCCCCGGCGATCGGCTGCGGATGCGCGTGACGATCCTCGATGCGCGCCGCTCGCAGTCCAAGCCCGACCGGGGCATGGTCCAGCTGCTGCAGGAGACGATGAACCAGCACGGCGAGGTCGTGATGTCGCTGCGCGGCTGGGGCATGTACCGGTGCCGGACCCCGGGTTGAGCCGGTCGGCCCGTCGCGGATGTGCGGCGCAGGCAGCGACCAGTATAGTGGCGCGATGACCCACGACGTTGCCCCGAGGCGATCTTGAGCGCAATCCCCGTCGCCGTGCCATCCGCCCCGTCGCTGCTGCGTCTGCGTGGCAGCGACGGATTCGTCGCCCCGGCCGCGCGCGTGCAGGACCTGCCCGGCCCGAGGCCGCTGCCGGTCGTGGGCAACACCTTCGCGATGAAGCCCGGCTCGATGCACACGGCCGTCGAGGACTGGGTGCGCGAGTACGGTCCGATGTACAAGCTGCGGCTGGGGCCGATGACGTCGGTCGTGATCGCCGACCCGGTGCTGATCGGCGAGGTGCTGCGCCATCGCCCGGTGGGGTTCGCGCGCGGCAAGAAGCTCGTCGACGTCATCAACGAGATCGCCACGCCGGGCCTGTTCACCGCCGAGGGCGAGCGCTGGCGGCGCCAGCGCAAGCTGGTGATGCGCGCGCTGACGCCCGAGGCGATCCGGCACTTCTTCCCGACGATCCGCACCGTGACCGGGCGGCTGCTGGCGAAGTGGCAGGCCGCGTCGGCCGAGGGCCGCGCGGTGAACGTCACGCGCGACCTGAAGTGCTACTCGATCGACGTGACCACCTGGCTGTCGATGGGCGTCGACGTCGACACACTGAACCACCCGGAGAACCCGCTGCAGAGCGACGTCGAGCTGTGGTTCGAGACCGTCGGCAGGCGGTTCCGCTCGCCGCTGCCCTATTGGCGCTGGATCCGGCTGCCCGCCGACCGCCGCGCCGACGCGGCGCTGGGGCGGCTGCGCGACACGATGGAAAAGCTGATCGCCGACGCGCGCGCCGGCCTGGACGCCGACCCGTCGCTGCGCGCCCGGCCGCGCAACATCCTGGAGGCGCTGATCGTCGCGCGCGACGAGCCGGGCTCGGAGTTCACCGACGACGACGTCACCGGCAACGTCGGCACGCTGCTGTTCGCCGGCGAGGACACCGCCGCCAACGCGATGGCCTGGCAGCTGATGCACCTGGCCGCGTCGCCGGACCACGCGGCGCGGGCGGCCGCGCAGGTCGACGCGGTGCTGGCGGGCGCACCGCTGGTGCAGTCGTTCGCGGACCTGGAGCGGCTCGACTACGTGGAGGCCACCGCGGTCGAGTCGATGCGCCTGAAGCCGATCGCGCCGCTGCAGGGCGCGATGGCGCTGGTCGAGGCCGACCTGGCGGGCCTTCGCATCGAGCCGGGACAGGTGCTGACGCTGGCGTGGCGGCCCGGGGCGATGGACCCGAGGCTGTTCGACGAACCGCGGCGCTTCGAGCCGCAGCGCTGGACCGGCGAGCACGCCGAGAGCGCCGACGACACGCGACGCAAGATCTTCCCGTTCGGCGCCGGCCCCCGCTACTGCCCCGGACGCTACCTGGCGATGGTCGAGATGAAGATGGTCGCGGCCGCGGCGCTGGGCAACTTCCGGCTGTCGCTCGAGGCCGACGCCGACGCGGTGGTCGAGCACCTGACCTTCACGATGGGGCCCGAACGCCTGCCGATCCGCTTCGAACCCCGGCGCTGACCGCCCGACGGCCGGGCACCGCACACCGCACGGCGCCGCTGCGCGGCCACCCGCGGACCGTCGCCGTCAGCGCCCGGTGAAGTGCGGCGCGCGCTTTTCGACGTAGTGCGCAACGCCCTCGCGGAAGTCCTCGGTGGCGAAGCTCCTCGTCATCTCGGCGTCGGCCATCGACAGCGACGCGGCGAAGTCCTGGAACGGCGAGACGCGCAACTGCGCCTTCATGATCGCCATCGAGCGCGGCGACACGGTGTCGGCCAGCGCGCGTGCGTAGGCCAACGTCTCGGGCAGCAGCTGCTCGGCGGCGTACGCGCGGTTGACCAGCCCCAGCCGCTCGGCCTCGGCGCCGTCGAACTTGCGCGCCGACAGCAGCAGGTCCATCGCGTGCGCCGAGCCGACCAGCCGCGGCAGCAGCCAGGCGATGCCGTGCTCCGCAATCAGCCCGCGCTGGGCGAACGCCGTCGTGAACCTGGCGTCGCGGCTGGCGAAGCGCAGGTCGCAGTACAGCGCGACCACCAGCCCCAGGCCCGCGCACGGCCCGTTGATCGCCGCAATGATCGGCTTGGGGGTCGCGAAGAAGTAGCCGTAGCGCTGCGGATAGTGGCGTGCCACGTCGATGCCCGACGGGTTGGGCAGCCCGTCGGCGGTGTCGTCGGCCCGCGCGCGCTGCGCCCGCGACCCGCCGCGCTCGCCGCCGATGTCCTGCAGCACGCCCATGTCGGCGCCCGCGCAGAAGCCGCGGCCCGCGCCGGTGATGACGATCACGCGCGCCTTCGGGTCGTCGGCGGCCACGCCGATCGCGCGGCGCAGGCTGCCCGCCATCGCCTGCGTCCACGCGTTCAGGCGCTCGGGCCGGTTCAGCGTGACCCGTGCGACGCCGTCGCGCACGTCGTACAGGAGGTCCTCGAAGGTGGGGGGGGCAACGCTCGACATGGTGTGGCTCCTCGGGACGATGGCGGGTTTCAGGGCTTGGGCCACGGGCGCTGGACAGGGCGCAGCAGCTCGATCGCGCGCGACAGCCGCAGCACCCCCATGTCGTCGAAACGCTGGCCGACGAGCTGCACGCCCAGCGGCAGCCCGTCGGCCGTGTAGCCCCAGTTGATCGACGCAGCGGGCTGCTCGCTCATGTTGTAGGCGACCGTGAACGCGATGTGCGGCAGCGCATCGTGCGGGTCGTTGCCCGGGCACGGCGACTCGGCCTCGTAGGGCGGAATCGGCGAGGTCGGCGACAGCACGAAGTCGTAGCGCGCCACCGCGCGAACCGCCGCCTCGCGCATCGCCATCACCTGGTTGTACCCGGCCATCACGTCCCGCCCCGAGAAGCGACCGGCTCGCCACGTGCACCACTCCAGCACGAACGGCAGGATCTTCGCGCGCGCCTCGGCGCTCATCGCGCCGACGTCCAGTTCGGAGCGCGCCTCCAGGAACGCGCAGGTCCCCTCGAGCATCGCCGGGGTCAGGAAGGTGTCGATCGGCTCGACGACGGCGCCTGCGGCCGCGAGCGCGCGTGCGGCCGCCTCGGCGTTGGCGCGGACCTCGGGATGCACCGGCAGTCCGACCTTCATGTCGGGCAGGAAGCCGATGCGCAGCCCCCGGACCGACAGGCCCTCGAGCGCCGACGCGTAGTCGAGCGGCGCATGCGGCAGGCTCATGAAGTCGCGCACGTCGGGACGGGTGACGACGTTCATCAGCAGCGCCGAGTCGAGCACGGTCCGGGTCATCGGGCCCGCCACGCGGCCCATGTACGGCGGATCGATCGGAACCCGCCCGAGGCTCGGCTTGAGCGCGAAGATGCCGCAGTGGGCGGCGGGCAGGCGCACCGAGCCGCCGATGTCGGTGCCCATGTGCAGCGGCCCGTAGCCGGCCGCAGCGGCAGCGCCCGCACCCGAGGACGACCCCGAGGTGTTGCGATCGAGCCGCCACGGGTTGCGGGTGATGCCGTGGATCGACGACACGCCGGCCGACAGCATGCCGAAGTCCGGCATCGTCGTCTTGCCCAGCATCACGCAGCCGGCCTCGCGCACGCGCGCCGCGACCGGCGAGTCGACCGCCTTCGGGGACAGGTCGTTCGCCGCCGTGCCCACCGGGGACGGGTCGCCGCGCGTGTGCAGGTTCTCCTTGAGCGTGACCGGCACGCCGTCGATCGCCGACAGCGGTGCGCCGGCCCGCCAGCGCTTCTCGGACGCCCGCGCCTGCTCGCGCGCCTGCTCGGCGCGCAGCAGGTACATCGCGTTGAGCTTCGGCTCGCACGCCTGCACGTGCGCCAGCACGGCGTCCGTCACCTCGAGCGGCGACAGTTCACGCCGCGCATAGGCGGCCGACAATTCCGAAGCAGTACACTCGTGGGGGGCAGACATCGGCCGGGGCCTCGCTACAATGACCGGCCAGCGTAGCCGAGCCGCGTGGCCGGGCGCAACCACCCAGGAGACCTACATGTTCCGACGACTGACGAATCCGCTGATCGCACTGCTCACCGCGCTGGCACTGGCCGCCTGCGCCAGCACACAGCCCGGCGCCACCCTGACCGGTCAGGGCACGGTGGTGGGCATCTCGGAGTCCCAGCAGGCCAGCGCCGGGGCCGGCGCCGCCGGCTCGATCGGCGGGGCGCTGGTCGGGGGGGCACTGGGCAGCCTGGTGGGCGGCGGCACGGGCCAGACGATCGCGACGGGCGTCGGCGCCGTCGCCGGCGGGGTCGCCGGCAACCAGGTGGCCAGCAACGTCGGGGCCAGGCCGGTCTGGGACGTGTCGATCCGCTTCGAGGACGGCATCGACCGTGTGGTCCGCACCGAGCAGCGCCCGGACTTCCGCCCGGGCGACAAGGTCCGGGTGACCAACGGCGTGATCACCCGGATGTAATCGGGAACCGCCCGGTGCGGTAATCAGTCACCGCCCGGTGCCGTAGTCGGTCCCCCCCGGTGCCGATCTCGCGGCACCGGAGGCGACCGGCACCGCGCCGATCAGATGGGGCGGATGCGGCTGGCCTGCGGGCCTTTCTGGCCCTGGGTCACTTCGAACTCCACGCGCTGGTTCTCGGCCAGGGTCTTGAAGCCCTTGGCCTCGATCTGGCTGAAGTGCGCGAACAGGTCGTTGCCGCCCGAGTCGGGCTTGATGAAGCCGAAGCCCTTGGCTTCGTTGAACCACTTGACGACGCCGGTTTGAGTGCTCATTGAGATTCCTCGTTTGCAGTAGGTACGGAAAGCGGGAGGACCCGCAAAACAACGCGGGAACGCGCCCGCGCACGGTGCGCAGGCGGCAAAGCCCGCGCAAGGCGCCCAAGCTCAAGGCATTCAACCGGGGAATCGAGACTGGACAGCTCCCGAACGGAAGCTGGACTGACCGGACAGCCGCTGGATTACACGACTTGATGCAAGTGCAGCGCGGGACTATAGCAGATTCGGGGCGGAAACCGCCAGCACGGCGTGCGCCCCCGGGGCGGCCGTGGGATCACGCCGCCGCGGCCGGTTGCTGCGGCCGGATCCTGGCGCTGGGCCGGACGTCCATCGTCATCTGCAACAGGCCGGCGCCCAGGCCGATCGCGACGGCCGTCTGCCAGGCCAGATCGTACGATCCGAGCGCGGAATAGATCAGCCCGCCGCCCCAGGCGCCCAGGAATGACCCGAGCTGGTGGCTGAAGAACGCCACGCCGGTCAGCGTCGCCATGTAGCGCAGGCCGAACAGCTGCACCACCAGGCCGTTGACCAGGGGCACCACGCCCAGCCACAGCGTGCCCATCGCA
Organism: uncultured Burkholderiaceae bacterium; assembly: GCA_964354355.1. Taxonomy (GTDB): domain Bacteria; phylum Pseudomonadota; class Gammaproteobacteria; order Burkholderiales; family Burkholderiaceae_E; genus CAYGZN01. Next base: position 6,101 of record CAYGZN010000066.1, read on the forward strand.
GCCGCGAACACCAGCGTCGTGGTCGGCGTGGGCGGCGTCGTGAAGTAGGCCGTGATGAACAGCGAGCGAACCACGTAGATGCCGCCCAGCAGCGCGCGCTTGGAGTAGCGCCCGCCGAGCCAGCCGAACAGGTACGAGCCGAACACGTTGAACAGGCCGATCAGCGCCAGCGCACGCGCCCCGACCATCGGGTCGATGCCGCAGAGGTCCAGGTAGTTGGGCAGATGGGTCGTCAGGAACACCAGTTGCAGCCCGCACACGAAGAACGCCAGCGCCATCACCACGTAGCCGCGGTGCCCGAGGGCCTCGCGCACTGCCTGCCCCGCCGATTGAGACGGGTCATCGCCGGCATCGGACGCGATGCGGTCGGCGCCGCCGGCCATGAAGGCCGCGGGCAGCATCACCGCGGCCAGGCCCAGGAACGCGACCAGCGCGGCCCGCCACCCGTGGCTTGCGATCAGCGTCTGCGCCAGCGGCGACGCCAGCACCAGCCCGACCGAGCCGAACGCCGAGACCGCGCCCATCGCCACGCTGCGCCGGGCGGCGGTGACGGTTCGCGCGGTCACGTTCATCGCGAGATTGGACGCCGTGCACGACAGCGCCAGGCCGATGCACAGCCCCGCGCCCAGCGTCAGCAGCAGCGCCGACTGCGCGAGGCTCGCCAGCAGCAGGCCGAGCGCGTAGACGAGCACCCCGCCCAGCGCGATCGGCCGCGCGCCGTAGCGGTCCACCAGCGCGCCGACGAACGGCTGGGTCGCGCCCCAGACGATGTTCTGGATCGCCAGCGCCAGCGAAAAGTCCGCCGGCGTGATCCCGATGTCGCGGATCAGGTGCGGCTGGAACAACCCCAGGCTCTGGCGCATCCCCATCGCCAGGCTCAGCATCACCGCGGCGCCGCCCAGGATCGCCCAGGCCTGCACACGCGACAGCTCGTGGACCTTCACGGTGCGATCTGCGATCCTGGACACGCGCACGACGACCCCCGAACACGCGCCGTGCCACCGCGTCGGCGCCGAGCTGTGCAGTCTAGCCGAGCGCCGGGCCGGGCGCGGGGCTGCGCCGGCCCGGCGCAGGCGGGCATCGACGCTGCGCAGGCATCGACGTTGCGCGGGCGCCGACGGTATCATTGGACCGATGCCGCAAGCCGACCTGACGGACACGGTGCGCCGCTGGATCGACGCGGCGCAGCGCGTGGTCGCGCTCACGGGCGCAGGCATCTCGACCGACTCGGGCATCCCGGATTTTCGCGGCCCGCAGGGCGTGTGGACCCGCAACCCGGCCGCCGAGAAGCTGTCGACGATCCAGAACTACCTCGCCGACCCGCAGGTTCGCAAGGCAGCGTGGCGGGGGCGGCTCGAGCACTCCGCCTGGAGCGCACGCCCCAATGCGGGCCACCATGCGCTGGTCGCGCTCGAGCGCCGCGGCAAGCTGCACGCGCTGATCACCCAGAACGTCGACGAGCTGCACCAGATCGCGGGCAGCTCGCCCGACAAGGTGATCGAAGTCCACGGCACGATCCGCCGGGTCATGTGCTGGCAGTGCGGCGAACGCACCCCGATGCCGGAAGCGCTCGCGCGCGTTCGCGCCGGCGAGAACGATCCGCGCTGCAGGCGATGCGGCGGCATCCTCAAGAGCGACACGATCTCGTTCGGTCAGGCGCTGGTGCCGGAAGTGATCGAGCGGGCGATGGCCGCGGCGGGCGAGGCCGACCTGATGCTGGCAATCGGCACGACGCTGCAGGTCTACCCGGTGGCGGGCGCGGTGCCGCTGGCCAGGCAGGCCGGCGCGCGGGTGGTGATCGTGAATGCGGAGCCGACGCCGCTGGACGACCTCGCCGACGCGCTGATGCGCGACCCGATCAGCGAGGTGCTGCCGGCCATCTGCGCGGGGTGAGACCGCAGGGTGAGACCGCAGGGTGAGACCGCGGGGTGAGACCGCGGGGTGAGACCGCGCGAGCCGCGGCGCGCGACCGGATCCGCCGGGCCACGGGGCCCGGCGCACGACCGGACCCGACGCGCTATACCCAGGCCTGGATCACGTAGTCGTAGGCCGCCTGCCCGTTCATCATGTCGACCCGCTGCAGCCGGATGCGCAGGCCCGCGGGCGTGCGCACCAGCGTGTGGCGGTAGCTGCCGCCGAAGTGGCGCACGGTGTCGCGGCGCAGCTCCATCATCTGGAAGCGCGCGTACGCGCGGATCTCGTCGCCGGCCTCGGCCTCGACCACGACATTGCCGACCAGGTGGTTGGTGCCCCACATCGCCGCCTGCGACCACGCGTTGGGATGCAGCAGCCGGCCCATGCGCACCTCCATCAGCAGCCGGTCCTCGGCGAAGATCGACGGCTGTCCCAGCCAGTCGGTCTGCTCGGGGGTGACCGGCATCCAGTAGATGCCGTCGTCGGTGAACAGCTCGGTCCACTCCTGCCAGCGGCGCGCGTCGAGCAGCGCGGCCTGCCGGTACAGCAGCGTCTCGACCTCGCGCTGGGTGCCGGCCGATGCGTGCGCGACGTCGGGCACGTACTGCGTCGACGGTCGCGCGCCGCGGCCCAGGTGGTCCGGGGCGATCGAGTCGGCGCCGGTCATCGACTCGACGGCCTCGATGACCACGCCGGTTCCCAGCGCCTGTCTGACCTTGGTGTCGCTCATCGTGAACTCCTAGACAGACCGCGCGGCGGCGGCCTGCGCGGGCCCGGTCGACTGCACAGCGCCGGCGGATGGCGCGGCACCGGCCAGGTATTCCTGCCACGCGCGGAACTGGCTGCGCATGACCACCTCGGACGTGCCGTTGTTCGAGTACAGCACGCCGTCCTTCTCGGTGTCGCCGCCGAAGTTGCGGTGGAAGCTGACCCAGTCGCCGCCGTTGGACTCCAGCCCCCACTGGCCCTTGGTCCAGTTCTCCAGGTCGTCGGCGTTGATCAGCGTGGCCGGTGAATTGACCAGGTTGTAGTACCACAGCGCGCGCCGGTAGATCGCCTCGGGCGCACCCTTGAGCCGGAAGTGCCAGATCTCGGACAGGGTCTTGCCGGGCCCGAGCGGACGCAGGCAGCGCAGCTGCTGCAGCGGCGACTGCACCGACAGGTACGGGTAGACCAGCACGTGGTGGATGCTGCGCGACAGGTACTCCTCGGCCCGCTGCTCGCCATAGGCGCGCTTCATCAGCGCCTCGTACTCGAGCGTGTCGGGGTCGGTCGGGCGCAGCCCCATGTAGGCCTTGAGCACGCCGTGGCCGCGCGGGAAGTTGACGGTCTGCACCGAGTCCCACTGGTCGAAGCTGGAGGCGAACGCCGACAGGTAGTGAAAGAACAGCGGCGCCTGGCCCTGCTCGGCCTTGACGCGGTTCTCGATGCGCCGCGCCGGCACGCCGGTGGACTGGTGCGTGACCGACGGGTGCAGCGCGTCGAGCTGGTTCTCCATGAAGAACTTCCAGTTCGAGTGCTGGATCACCCGGTGGCAGACCGGCACCACCTCGACTTCGCCTTCGGGCGACCGGTCGCACATGTCGTCGAACGCGACCTTCGCGTCGCCCAGGAATTCGGCCAGCGACGGGCCGTCCGGCGACAGGCTCGCGAACACGAAGCCCCGGTAGCTGTCGACGCGCGCGGCGGGCTTCATGCTGCAGTCGGGGTTGTCGACCGTCAGGCGCGTGCCCTCGTAGCCCTTCATCAGCGGGATCGCACGCACCCGGCCGTCGAGGTGGAAGCTCCACGCGTGGTACGAGCACACGAACGCGGTGCCGGTGTTGCCCTTCTGGTTGCCGCACAGCTCCACGCCTCGGTGCGGGCAGCGGTTGTACAGCACGTTGATGCCGCCGTTGCGGTCGCGCACCATCACCATCGGCTGGCGGCCGATCTGCACGGTGAAGTAGTCGCCCGGGTGGGGCACCTGCGACGCGTGGCCGCAGTAGACCCAGACCTTCTCGAAGATGTGCGCCATCTCCAGATCGAAGATCGCCGGGTCGGTGTACACGCTGCGGTGCACGCGGTCGGGCTCGACCAGCGTCTGCGGATTCATCGTCGTGTCCTCGTACGCGGCGCCGGCCGCTCCGAGGCACGATGGTACTGCACGCCGCCGCGCCCGGCGATCGACAGGCCGCCCCGGCCGTCGCACAATGGCGCGACCCACACACCACTCCGAGGAGACACCGCATGGCCCATTTCGTCCTCGTGCACGGCGCCTGGCACGGCGGCTGGTGCTATCGCGACACCGCCCGGACGCTGCGGGCAGCCGGACACACGGTGGCCACGCCGACCCACACCGGCGTGGGCGAGCGCGCCCACCAGTCGGGCGAGGCGATCACGCTCGAGACCCACATCCGCGACGTCGTGGGCTGCATCGAGTACGAGGAACTCGACGACGTGATCCTGTGCGGCCACTCGTACGGCGGCATGGTGATCACCGGGGTGGCCGACCGGATGCCCGGGCGCATCAAGGCGCTGGTCTATCTGGACGCCTTCGTGCCGTCGCACGGCGACTCGCTGATCGACCTGATCAACACGGCGTTGCCGCCCGAGGTGGCCGCGCAGTTCGTCGGCGGATTCCGGGGAGCGGCGCTCGAAGGCCGCAGCGGACTCACGCAGCCGATCCCCGCGGAGATGTTCAACGTGGCCGAGGCCCATCGCGCCTGGGTGAATCGCCGCTGCGTGCCCCAGGCGCTGGCGACGTTCGAGATGCCGCTGCTGCTCGCGGGCGGCGCCGAGGCCGTCAAGAAGCGCCTGTTCATCCTCGCCGACGGGTGGGATCCGAGCCCGTTTCGCCACTTCGCGAACAAGTTCTCCGGCGCGCCAGGGTGGGAGGTGGTCAAGATGCCCTGCGGTCACGACGTGATGGTGGACCTGCCCGGGCCGCTGGCCGACGCGCTGGCCAAGCTGGCCTGAGCGTCGCGGCCGGCCCTGTCCGGCCGGCCCAGGGGCCCGCCGCGCATGTCGTGCGCGGCGGGGGTGGAGCGCTTGCTTGGCCGCGAGATCGTGGAGAAGGTCCAGCGGCTGAAATTCTTCGAAATATCCAGATAATGTCCTAAGTTCGCCACCGGGTTCTGACCATAGATAATTGGGATCGCTTAGGTCATCACAATAGGCCCGCGCATATGCTGCGCCGCAATTCCGGCAGGTATATAGTTCGAGAATGCGAGCTCCGCATTCGCAACGGTCTCTTGGTTGAG
>CAYGZN010000067.1:0-11200 GCA_964354355.1 uncultured Burkholderiaceae bacterium
GCGTTCCGGCTATCCGCACGGGCAGGCGTGCGCGCGACGGCGACAGCTGTGCTGGCGGCCCTGTGCTGCGCCGGCTGGCCCGCCGCGGGCGCGGCGGCCGAGTCGCGGCTCGCGGGTATCGAGGTCCAGCTCGACAACGACCAGTTCGCCGCCGGGGCCGATGGCGAACGGTGGTACACCAACGGAACCCTGGTGCGCATGCACTTCGAGCCGGCCGCCGATGGGCTGTATGCGCGCTTTGCCCGGGCCTGGTGCGGGGCGACGACAACCTGCGATGCGCAAACCCGGCCCACGTACCTGCTGGGCTTCGGTCAGCTGCTGTACACGCCCGCGTTCGCGCCGCGCACGGATCCGCAGCCTTGGGACTGGCCGTACTCGGCCTGGCTGTACGTGTCCAGTTCGCTTCTGCTGCAGGGACCGGACACGCAGCAGACGCTCGGGGTGACCGTCGGCATCACGGGTCCGGCGGCGCTCGGCGAGCAGGTTCAGAACATCGTCCACCGGATCCTGCAGCAGGCGCCGACCGGCGGCTGGGACTACCAGCTGCGCCCGCGCCTGGGTGTGCAGCTGGACTACTCGAATCTGCGGCGCCACGGGCTCGGCGTTGCGAACGTGGATCTCGTGCGCCGGCTGGCCGCCACGGTCGGCAACATCGAGGCCGGCGCGGGGGCCGGCGCGCTGCTGCGCTGGGGCCAGCTGCCCGATGCACCGACCTTTCCGGGCGAGGCGGCGCCCGCCGCCGGCGCGGACCTGGGTGCGTGGTACGTCTTTGCCGGTGCCGACGCGCGCTGGGTCGCGCGCAACCAGCTGATCGACGGCCAGCCCTACGGCTACACGTCGCTGGTCACGCACGAGCCCTTCGTCTGGGACGTGTTCGCGGGTGTATCGCTGCGACTGAGCGCGGCCTGGCGGCTCGACTTCAGCGTCGTGCAGCGCTCCCGCGAGTTCGACACGCCGTTCGAGCTGGTGTCGTGGCCACCGTTTCGCTATGGCTCGGTGGTGCTGCGCTGGGCGCCGAGCCGCTGAGCGTGTGCCGCGCGCCGCCTGGGCGCCGGTGCGGCGCCTACGCGTTCGCGCGTCGCCAGAGCGAGCGCGGCGAGAAGCCGGTGGCCAGCGCGGTGCCGACCAGGATCGCGACCCCCGCGAGCGCGCCCTGGGGTGTGATCCGCTCGCCCAGAACCAGCGCGGCCCACAGCGCGGCGAACAGCGGGTTCAGGAAGGTGACCGTCAGCGCGCCCATCGGCCCGATCCGGCTGACCAGCCCGAAATAGATCAGGTAGCCGATGCCGGTGCTCAGCGTGCCGAGCGCGAGCACCGCGACGACGATCTCCAGGTCGGGGACGGCCGCAGGCGGCGATGCCAGGGCCAGCGGCAGCACCACCAGTGACGCGGCCCACAGGCTGCCGTGGGCGGCATCCGCCGGATCGGCGTGCGCGCGCCCGGGCGAGGCCTGCGCGCGGGCCTGGATCCACGTGCTGCCCAGCCCGTAACACGCCGCGGCCGTCAGCATCGCCAGCACGGGCGGCAGGCCGCCGCTGTTGCCGGTGCGGTCGACCCCCACCAGCGCCACCACGCCGGCCAGCGCGAGCGCAAGGCCCGCCAGCGCCCGGGCGGGCGGTCGCCTGCGGAACCACAGCGACGCGATCAGTGCGCCCCACACGGGCGACGTCGCATTGAGGATCGCCATCAGCGAGGCGCTGAGCGACTGCGCGGCCCACGCGGTCAGCAGGAACGGGACGGCGGCCATCGACAGCCCGAGGATCAGGTATTCGCGCCAGAACTGCCGCCAGCGCAGCGGCCGGCCGCGGGCCAGCGCGACGCCGTAGAGGACCAGCGCGGCCAGCAGCGTCCGGCTCTCGATCAGCGTCGCCGGCGACAGCGCGGTGGCCGCGATGCGCAGGAACAGGAACGACGCGCCCCACATCGCGGCCAGCAGCAGCAGCCTGAGCGCGTCGCCGGCAGCCATTGTTGCTGGACGGGTCAGCGCGCCGGCGCGCGCAGGCGCGACAACTCGTGCTTGAAGAACGGGTACAGCAGTGGCGCCGCGACCAGCCCCTGCACGCCGAACAGCGCCTCGCCGGTCAGCATCGCCGCGAGGATCTCCCACGAGGCGACGTGCACCCGCGACCCGACCGTGCGGGCGTTGATGAAGTATTCGGTCTTGTGGATGAAGATCAGGTAGGCGAGCGAGGCGATCGCGAGCCAGGGCGAGATCGCCAGCGAGATCAGCGTCACCAGCGTGTTGGCCAGCAGGTTGCCCAGCACCGGCAGCACGCCGGTCACCAGCGTGAACAGGCACAGCAGACCGCGAAACGGCAGCACGAAGCCGAACGCAGGGAGGATCACGAACAGGTACAGCGCGGTCATCGTGGTGTTGAACAGCGCGATGCGCACCTGGGCCAGCACGACCCGCTCGAGCACCATCAGCAGCCGTCCCAGGAAACGCTCCCCGGCGGCCAGACTGCGCGGCTGCCAGATCGTGCCGGCTGCCATCGCCGCGACCAGGATCGCGAACACGCCCTGCACCAGCCCGTGCAGCACCGTGCCGGTCACGCCGCCGATGCGGGCCGCGTGCTCGCGCAGCAGCGCGAAGACGCGAGCGCGAAGCTCCGGCAGGTCGGCCGGCAGCGCCACCGACATCGCCTCGGGCAGTGCCTCGCGCAGCGTGTCGAGCGAGTCCTCGATGCGCAGCAGAAACGTGTGCAGGTCATCGGCCGAGGCCAGTGCGGCGGTCCAGGTCGCCAGGCCGGCGAAGGCGGCCAGCACCAGCGCCCCGACGACGATCCCGCTGCAGACCGGAACCGCGCGGCCGGCGCCGAAGCGCCGGGACAGCCGGTCAGCGAGCAGGCACGACCATGCGTAGACCAGCAGGCCGAGCAGTACCGGCACCAGCAGCTTCTGCCACAGCACGATGAACGCCACTGCGGCGGTGGCAGCCAGCCGCAGAACCTCGGGACGAACGAGCATCAGCTACTGTACCGCACGCGGCACGCGCCGTGCCGCCACGTCAGCCCGGCGCCGCGTCAGCCCGGCGCAGGTTCCGGCCCCAGCACGTCCATCCGCACGCGGGTGCGGTTGCGCCCCGCGTGCTTGGCCAGGTACAGCATCCGGTCGGCTGCGTCGACGGCCAGTCCCAGCGGCGTGCGCCGCGGGTCGGCCACCGCAACGCCGGCCGACAGCGTCACCGGGGTGCTGGCCACGTCGGCCGCCATTGCGGCGAACGCCTCGCGGATCCGCTCGGCCACCTGCAGCGCCTGCGACTGGTCGGTGCCGGGCAGCAGCACGCAGAACTCCTCGCCGCCGACCCGGGCCGTCGAGTCGATGCCGCGCGTGGCGTGTGTGATGGCGCTGGCCAGGCACTCGATGACCCGGTCGCCGGTGCCGTGGCCGAAGCTGTCGTTGATCCGCTTGAAGTGGTCGACGTCCAGCATCAGCACGGCCACCCGCGCCGGCCCGCCGCGCCGCGCCAGTGCGACGATCTGGTCCCACGCCTGGTCGAGCCCGCGCCGGTTGAGCAGCCCGGTCAGCGGGTCGAGCAGCGCACTGCGCGCCAGCCGGCTCGACAGGTCCAGGTGCAGCAGCGTGACGAATGCGAGCGGCATCACGATCTGGGCCGATGCCCCCATCACGTACGCCCAGGCCGCCGCCGCGTCGGTTGCCGGCGGCACGTCGAGCAGCAGGATGCGCACGACGCGAACGGCGAGGAACGCGGCACCGATCGCGAAGATGCCGGCGATCACCCGATGGACTCGCCGCAGTTCGGGCCGCGCCGGCGCCAGCATCAGGGCCGTCCCCAGGCTCTGCAGCAGCGCGCCGAACGCGGCCGACCCGACGCTGAGCGCGCGCGGACCCGCAAGGCCGGCGGCGAAAGCAGCCATCGTCAGCGCGTGGGCCAGTGCCAGGGCGAGCCCGATGCGCAGCAGTCCGCGGCGCGACGAACGCAGGTGCTCGATCAGCGCGGCGATCTGCAGCGCGACGGCCAGCACCGCCAGCGCGTTGCCGGCGGCGTGCAGCGGTCCGGGTTCGTCGGGATCGCTCATCGCGCGGGTCGCGAAGCCCAGCGCCAGCAGCAGGCACGAGGCCGCGAACGGACGGATCGACGGCCCCAGCTGGCTGGAGCGGCTGATCAGCATCATCGCGACGGCGATCATCCCCATCGCGATGGCGAGCATCAGCGATGCGGTGGCAACGTCGGGTGCCGCGGGCAGTTGCATCGAAGGACGATAGCCACGCCCGCCGCCGGCCTTGAGGCATTAGTTCCGCTGCGGCGCGCAATCGGCGGGCACCGCCGACGACCGGCGCGTCCGGGACGGTCGAGCGGCGCGTCCCGGACCGCCCAGCGGCGCCTTCCGGGGGCTTACCGGACGACCCAGAGCATCAACCTGCTGGTCTTGCGCAGGCCGACCGTCTTGTCGGGTGCGTCCACCTCGATCGTCCGCTCGGGAATCCAGTCGCCCATGTCCCAGTCGTGAGACACGATCCGGGTGCCGGGCCGCAGCTTCTGCAGACGCGGCCGCAGCTTCAGGTTGACTTCGGGCAGCAGGTACATCGTGATCACCGTGGCCTGCGACAGGTCGGTGTCGAACAGGTCCTGCACGACGAATCGGGCCTTGTCGGCCACGCCCGCATCCCGCGCGCGGCCCTGCGAGATCGCCACCAGCCGCGGGTCGATCTCCACGCCCAGCCCGGGAGTTCCCCAGCGCTGCGCCGCGGTGATCACGATTCGCCCGTCGCCGGAGCCCAGGTCGATCAGGCGATCCGCCGGCCCGACCGAGGCCAGCGACAGCATCGCGTCGACCACCCGCTGCGGCGTCGTCACATAGGGGACGTCGAACATGCCGTCGACCTCGCCGGCCCACGCGGGCGCCGAGGTCAGGGGTGCGCAGGCCAGGGGGGCCGCGAGCAATGCGCCCAGGAGCGATCGTCTGTGCATGGCCGTCATCCGTCGTGCCCGCGAACGGGCACTCGTCGCTTTCGTCCTGTGGGCGGTAGGTCAGGGGCTTCGTCGCCGGAGGGCTGGCAGGCCGACCGATGCTCGAAATCGTCGCCACCGGTCGGTGAGATCACTGCAAGAGGTACCCCATGATGCGGCGATGGTCACGCGACCGATGCCCCAATTGCGGCACCGGCCTGATGATCCCTGTACGTCTGCCCTGGCAGGCGTCAGCGGAGCAATGATACTTCAGCTGGACGACGACGGGCGCATCGGCGCGGCGTCCGAAGAACGCCATGACGGCCGCGCCGGCAACCGCCTCGAGGAGAGCACCGGCAGTCCCGTGATGCTGGCGGAGCGCGTGCCGCGCCCGGCTCAAGCCACCCCGCTCACGCTGGCCGCGCCACGCAGCAGGCCCGCCGACGCACCCTGCCGGATCGCGGTGGCCAGCACGGACTCGAAGCGCCGCACGATCGTGTCCCAGTCGAGCTCCGTCGCGCGCGCCCGTGCGGCGCGGCCGAGCCGCCGTTGGCGAACCGGGTCGCTGGCCAGGGCGACCGACGCTCGCACGAAGGCCTCCGCGTTGCCCAACGGCACCCGCACGCCCTGTTCGTCGTCGGCGATCACCTGCGCGGCGGCGGCGTAGTCGAAGGCGACCACGGGCAGACCGCTGGCCAGCGCCTCGGTGGTGACGTTGCCGAAGGTCTCGGTCAGGCTGGGGAAGAGGAACAGGTCGGCCGACGCGTAGTGCGCCGCAAGATCGTCGCCGCTGCGCTGGCCGGCCAGCACGGCCTGCGGGCAGCGCGCCTGAAGTTCGTCGCGCATCGGCCCGGCGCCCACGAGTACCAGCTTCGCGGTGGGAACCGAGCGCTGGATGGCCTCGAAGGCGCCAATCAGCACATCGAGGTTCTTCTCTCGTGCAAGGCGGCCGACGCAGGCGACGACGGGCGTGTCCTCGTCGGCTCCCCAGGTCGCACGCAGCGCCGCGCTGCGACGTGCCGGGTCGAACTGCTGTGCGTCGACGCCGCGCGACACCACGGCCAGGTTCTGGAAGCCGCTGGCCGCCAGCTCGCGGCGCAGCGCGTCGGTCGGCACCATGGTGCATAGCGTGCGGTTGTGGAACCCCCGCAGGTACGCCACGATGGGCTTGCGCAGCCAACCCATGCCGTAGTGCTGGCTGTAGATATGGAAGTTGGTGCGGAAGTCCGAGCACACCGGCAGCTTCAGGTGCGCCGCCGCCCGCAGCGCCGACCAGCCCAGCGGACCCTCCGTGGCGATGTGAACGACGTCGGGTCGCTGCAGCGTCCACAGCTCGATCAGCGTGCGCTTGCACGGAAGACCCATGCGAAGGCCGGGGTAGCGCGGGACCGGCATGCCCCCGGCCAGAACCTCGTGGAAGCGCTCGCGTCGCGCGGCGGCGTCGCGCGGGGCCTGGCGTGGACGCACCAGCTGCACGTCGTGGCCGCGCCGGTGCAGACCGTCGACCATGCGCGCGATGGTTCGCGAAACGCCATTGACCTCGGGCGGGTAGGTCTCCGTGACGCAGGCCACGCGCATCGAGCGCCAGGCCGCTGGAATCTGGTCGACGGTGAGTTCGCTCCGGTTCTGGGCTTCCATGTTCACATGGTGACGAACGCAGGCAACAGTTCAATGACAACGGTATGGTTGTTCGCGCCCGTGTTGCCCCGTCACGGTACTTTCACGCACGGCGGTCACCATCGCGTCACCCGCATCCTTTGTCGAGGGGAAACGTGAAGGCCTTCCTGCAGGAACTCCGGACCCAGCGCTGGGACGACCACCGTTACTACCACCACAGCCGCATCAACCAGAGCCTGCACCTGCTCAGCGCCCTCAGCTTCCTGGTGGCCTATGCGCTGCTCTTCGTCGACCCGGCGAAGTCCGCCATCCTGGCCTGGTGCGTGTCGATGGTCAGCCGGCAGGCAGGCCACTTCTTCTTCGAGCCGCGCGGCTTCGACCAGATCAACCAGGTCAGCGACGAGTACAAGGAAACCGTCAAGGTCGGCTACAACATCCGCCGCAAGATCGTCCTGATGGCGGTATGGCTGCTGATCCCTGTGGTGATGTGGTTCGAGCCCTCGCTGTTCGGAATGATCGAGCCGGCCGCGAGCTATAGCCGCTTCGCGCACGACGTCGGCATCGCCTGGCTCGCGCTCGGCGTGACCGGTCTGCTGTTTCGCGTCGTGCAGTTGTGGAGGCAGCAGTGCCTGGTCACGGGTCTGGTCTGGTTGACCAAGATCGTGACCGACCCGTTCCACGATGTCGTGCTCTACCACAAGGCGCCGCTGCATCTGCTGCGCGGCGAACTGATCGACCCGATGCCGCACGTGCGGCATGGACCTTGACACCGCTCAGAATCGCTGGCGCAGCATCTCCTTCACGATGCTGCGCCGAATGCCCCGGTCCGACTGCTGCGGGTGGTTCCACCACCAGCCGTCGGCCTTCATGTCCAGCGCAGCGGCAACAAAGCGTTGGCGCACTGTGCACATGTCGGCATCGGTGTGGTTCAGGCTGAAGATCAGCCGCCCGGTCCCGACCCAGCTCAAGGCCAGACCATGCGCGCGCAGGTAGAATTGCAGCATCCAGTTGTAGCGCGCTGGCTGCGTGTACAGCACGGTCCAGATCGAAGACAGATTGGCTACGCGCACCGGCACGCCGGCCGCGGCAAGTGCCGTGTTGAACGCCTCGGCGTGTGCGTTCCAGCGTTCGTCCAGCCCGTCGTACAGCGCGCTGACCTCGGGGCGCTGAAGACGGTCGAGAAACGCCTTCATCGTCGTCATCACGTAGGGGTGCGCGTTGAAGGTGCCTCGCGCGAAACAGATGTCGGCCGGCCGGTCCTCGCGGAAGCGCCTCATCAGTGCACGCCGGCCGCACACCACACCCACCGGCAGTCCGCCGCCCAGCGTCTTGCCGTAGGTCACCATGTCGGCGCGCACGCCGAAGTACTGCTGGGCGCCGCGCATCGCGAGGCGAAAGCCGACGAATACCTCGTCGAAGATCAGCACGATGTCGCGCTCGCTGCAGACCTCGCGCAGCTTCCTCAGCCACTCGGTGTAGCGCGCACGCTCGAAACCGGCCCGCCGGGCGCTGTCCACCAGCGACGAGTCGCCGGGCGCCGGCGAATTGGGGTGCAGCGCCTGCAGCGGGTTGACCAGCACGCAGGCGATGTCGCGGCGCGTTCGCAGCACCTGCAGGCTGCGCTCGTCCATGTCCTGCAGCGTGTAGGTCTCGCGCGGCGGCAGCGGATTTCCGGGGCCGGGCTGAACGTCCTCCCACCAGCCGTGATAGGCGCCGGTGAAGCGCACGAGGTGCGTGCGGCGCGTGTGGTAGCGCGCCAGGCGCACCGCCTGCATCACGGCCTCGGTTCCCGACATGTGGAACGACACCTCGTCGAGCCCGGAGACCTCGCGAAGGCGCCGTACGTTGTCGAGCACCGCCGGGTGAAAGCTGCCGAGCACCGGGCCCAGCGTCCGCGCCGCGGCCACGCCTTCGTCGATGCAGTGCTTGTAGAAGTCGTAGCCGAACACGTTGACGCCGTACGAGCCGGTGAGATCGTGAAGGATGTTGCCGTCCAGGTCCTCGACCGTCAGGCCCGACGATGCTTTCAGGAAGCTGCCGATCGTCAGATGCTGGCGCAGGTAAGGGCTGTACTGGAAGGGCACGCGGTAGCTGCCGGTGAACTGCAGATCCGACAGTCCCTCGCGCGCCTGCGCGGTCATCGCCGCGCTGCGCTCGAAGCGCTGCGCGAAGTCGGCACACATCCGCCGGAAGGCGGCGCGGCGCAGTGCCTGCACCTCGGGCGGCGCGTCGTCCGAGCCGAAGAAGCGTTCCTCGTCGTAGGCGTAGCCCGGGATCAGCCCGGCGATGCGCTTGGCCAGGCGCGAGTGACCGGCCAGCGAACGGTGCTTGGCACGCGAGAGTTCGATCCGGCGCCTGGCGTGCGGAAGTGTCCACGCGAGCGCGCCGAGTGCGAGGGCGGAAAGAGCGAGCGTCTGGTCCATGGTGCGGTTCGAATGCAACTGCATCTGTCTAACAGGCCTGGTTGACAAGTTGATGAATGTCCAGGCATTGCGTCGCTTCCTGGGACAGGAAGACCTCAACTTCCTGCTCACCAACCGCGTTCCGAGAATTGCGCTGACGCGGCTGATGGGCCGTTTCAGCCGTATCGAGAGCCCGTGGCTGGCGCGAGTGTCGATCGCCGTGTGGAGACTCTTCACCGACCTGGACCTGAGCGACGCGAAGAAGCGGCGCTTCTCCAGCCTGCACGACTGCTTCACCCGCGAACTGGTCGACGGTGCTCGACCGGTGGATGCCGATCCGTCGGTGTTGTCGAGCCCCTGCGATGCCATTGTCGGCGCGTGCGGCGCCGTCGCGGGCACGCGCGTGTTCCAGGCCAAGGGCTTCCCGTACGAGACGGCCGAGCTGTTCGGGCCGACGCAGGACATCACGCCGTTTCGCGGTGGCAGCTACGTCACGCTGCGCCTGACTTCGGCGATGTACCACCGCTTCCACGCGCCGCACGATGGGCGGCTCGAGCATGTCACTTACCTTAGCGGCGACACCTGGAACGTCAACCCGATCGCGCTGGCGCGCGTGGAGCGCCTGTTCTGCCGCAACGAGCGGGCGGTGATCCGGCTGCGGCTCGATCGAGGCGGGCACCCGATTGCGCTGGTCCCGGTGGCGGCGATCCTGGTGGCGAGTCTGCGCCTGCACGCTCTCGACGTGGCGTTGCACCTCAGGTACCGGGGCCCGAACGAGATTCCCTGCGACGCCGTCGTCTCCAAGGGCCAGGAGCTGGGCTGGTTCCAGCACGGCTCGACGATCATCGTCTTCGCCGGGCCCGGTTTCACGCTGGCCGAGGGCGTCGTGCCCGGCACGCGCATCCGTATGGGCCAGCCGCTGATGCGCCTGCCCGCGTCGGAATGAAGGTGACCATGACGACTGTCGACCTCGTGTACTTCAATGCCGGTGGCGGCCACCGCGCCGCGGCGCTGGCGCTGCAGGAGGCGATGCACGAGCAGCGCCGGCCGTGGCAGGTGCGCCTCGTCAACCTCACCGAGGTACTGGACCCGGCCGGGCGCTTTCGCCGCGTCACCGGCATGGAGCCGGAAGACCTTTACAACAGGCGCCTGGCCCGCGGCTGGACGCTCGGGCTTGCGCAGGAACTGAGGCTGCTGCAAGGTCTGATCCGCCTGGCGCACGGCAGGCTCGTGCAGGCCCTGCAGCAGCACTGGCTGAGGACCGAGCCGGACCTGGTGGTCTCGCTGATCCCGAACTTCAACCGGGCGCTCTACGAGTCGGTGGCCAGCACGTTGCCCGGCGTGCCCTACGTGACCGTGCTGACCGACATGGTGGACCACCCGCCGCACTTCTGGATCGAGTCCGGCCAGCAGCAGCACATTGTCTGCGGCACCACGCAGGCGCTGGCCCAGGCACGGGCCGCCGGCTACCGCGACGAGCAGATCTCGCTGACCGCTGGCATGATCCTGCGCCCGTCGTTCCACCGACCCATCGAAGTGGACCGGGAGCGCGAGCTCGCCGCATTGGGCCTTGACCCGGCCCGGCCGACCGGTCTGGTGCTGTTCGGCAGCCAGGGCTCGATGCAGATGGCGAAGGTTGCCCGGCTGCTCGGCGACCACCAGCTCATCCTGATGTGCGGCCACAACGTGCTGCTGTCCGACAGGTTGCGGCGAATGCACCGCACAGCGCCCCACGCCGTGGTCGGCTTCACTGCCGAGGTGGGCCGGCACATGAAGCTCGCCGACTGGTTCATCGGCAAGCCCGGGCCCGGCAGCCTCAGCGAGGCGGTGCAGATGGGCCTGCCGGTGATCACCTTCTCGAACGCCTGGACGATGCCCCAGGAGCGCTTCAACACCCGCTGGGTGGCCGAGCAGGGCGTCGGCCGGGTGGTGGGTTCGATGAAGGCGTTGCCCGATGCGGTGGCCGGCCTGCTCGAGGACCTGCCCGCGCTGCGTCGACGTGTGAGCGCGATCGACAACCGGGCGGTCTACGAGGTGCCGCAGATCCTGGCCGAACTGCTCGTGCGCGCCGCCGCGCCAGGCCGCGCCGCCGCGCCGTCCCAGCTCGCGGGCGAACGGCAATGAGGGTCTGCGTGCCATTCCTGCTCAGCTGTCAGCGCGTGTTCCCCGAAGCCCCGCGCGGCGCCCGGTCGAGCCGCGACGGGACCAACGCGATGCTGGCGGTCTGAGGCTTCTGCCGTCTCAACCCTGCGTCGAGACGGTGGCCTCG
>CAYGZN010000068.1:0-11055 GCA_964354355.1 uncultured Burkholderiaceae bacterium
CCCGCAACCGGCCGCCCCGACACCGGCCGCCCCGACACCGGACGCCCCGCCCCGCTTCGGCTGCGGTAAAGTGCCCGGGCGCGATGTTCCGCGACGCCGGGCTCGCGCTGCACACACGGGCGACTTTCGAGGGACTCTGATGGGCAGGCTCACGTTCTGGTTCGACTACACAAGCACCTACACGTACCTGTCGGTGGCGCGGATCTCGGCGCTGGCCGCCGCGCGCGGCGTGCAGGTCGACTGGCGCCCGTTCCTGCTGGCGCCGATCCTCAAGGACTACGGCCGCGTGCAGGGCCCGTTCGACGGCTACCCCGTCAAGGCGCAGTACATGTGGCGCGACCTGCAGCGGCGCGCCGCGCGCCACGGGCTGCCCTACCGCAAGCCGTCGGCGTACCCGCCCAACACGCTGCTGACCGCGCGCGTCGGCACGCTGGCCGCCACGCAGGGCTGGTGCGAGCCGTTCACGCGCGAGGTGTTCCGGCTGCACTGGACCGAGGACGTGGCCATCGGCACCGACCAGAACCTGCGCCGGGCGCTGACGGCAGTGGGCCGGAACCCGGACGAGGTGATCGTCGCCGCGCAGTCGGATGCGAACAAGCAGCTGCTGCGCGCGGTGACCGGCGCCGCCGAGGCGCTGGGCATCTTCGGCTCGCCCACCTTCGTCATCGGCGACGAGCTGTTCTGGGGCGACGACCGGCTCGAGGACGCGCTGGACTTCGCGCTCGAGGCGCAGGCCGCGCGCGAACGCCCGGCCACGTGAGCCCGGTGGACGCATGCGCCTCGACAAGTGGCTGTGGGCTGCGCGTTTCTTCAAGACCCGCAGCGTCGCGCAGGACGCGATCGAAGCCGGCCACGTGCTGGTCGCCGGCGAACGGGTCAAGGTGGCGCGGATGCTGCGCGTCGGCGACCGGCTGCGCATCCGCGTGGCCGACACCGAGCGCGAGGTCGTGGTCCGGGGGCTGTCCGAGCAGCGCGGGCCCGCTTCGGTCGCGCAGCAGCTGTACGACGAGACGCCTGACAGCGTGACCGCGCGCGAAGCCGCGCGCGAGCGCAGGCGGCTGTTCGCAGAGCCTGCCGTCGAGATCCACGGCCGCCCGACCAAGCGGGACCGCCGGCAGCTCGAGCGGGCCAAGGGGCCGGCGTGACCCGGCGCGCCGCGCTGCATGCGCTGACCGGGACCGTGGCGGTCGGCGCTTCGTTGGCGCTGGCGCGTCCGCGCCGCGCGCTGGCCGCTGCCGGCCCCGACGGCGCGCTGGCGCGCGAACTGCGCCAAGGGGGCTGCCTGCTGCTGATCCGCCACGCGAACACCGAGCCGGGGCTGGGCGACCCCGCGGGATTCCGGCTGGACGACTGCCGCACGCAGCGCAACCTGTCGGAGGACGGCCGGCGACAGTCGCGGGCGCTGGGCGACGCGCTGCGGCGCGCCGACGTGCCGATCGGCCCGGTCCGCTCCAGCCGCTGGTGCCGCTGCATCGACACCGCGCAGCTGGCATTCGGCCGCGCCGAGCCCTGGCCGGTGCTGGACTCGTTCTTCTCGGAGCGCAGCGTGGAGCCGGCGCGCACGCGCGAGCTGCGCGACTGGGCGCTGGCGTTCCGCGGCCCCGGCAACGCCGCGCTGGTCACGCACCAGGTGAACATCACCGCGCTGGTCGGTCCGATCCCGGCGATGGGCGAGGTCATTGCGCTGCGGTCGGACGACGGCCAGCTGCGGACGGTCGGGCGGTTCGCGTCGTGAGCGATCTGCCCGGCTTGCGTGCGCTGCGCGTGGCCGACGACGGCTCGATCGATGTGCTGGACCAGACGCGCCTGCCTTTCGAGCGGGTGACGCGGTCGCTGGTGAGCCTCGAGGACTGCGCCCGCGCAATCGCGACGATGCAGGTCCGCGGCGCGCCGCTGATCGGCGTCGTCGGGGCCTTCGGGCTGGCGCTGGCGATTCGCGACGATCCGGGCGATGGCGCGCTGCAGGTGGCGTTCGAGCGGCTGGCGCGGACGCGCCCGACCGCGGTCAACCTGCGCTGGGCGCTGCAGCGGGTTCGGGCCTGCGTGTCGGGCGTGCCGCCCGCCCAGCGGGCCGCCGCGGCCTGGCGCCAGGCCTGCGACATCGCCGACGAGGACGTCGCGATCAACCGGCGCATCGGCGACGCGGGTGCGGCGCTGCTGCGCGGGCTCGCCGATCGCCGGGGCGGCGCGGGCCGGCCGGTGACCGGCGCGCAGCCGCTGCAGGTGCTGACCCACTGCAATGCGGGGGCGCTGGCGACGGTCGCGCTGGGCACCGCCCTGTCGCCGCTGTATGTGCTGCACGACGCGGGCCTGCCGCTGCACGTGTGGGTCGACGAGACCCGCCCGCGCAACCAGGGCGCCGCGCTGACCGCGTGGGAGCTGACGCAGGCCGGCGTGCCCTGCACGGTGATCGCCGACAACGCCGGTGGCCAGCTGATGCGCGAGGGCCGCGTCGATGCGGTGATCGTCGGCTGCGACCGGGTCGCGCGCAACGGCGACGTCGCGAACAAGGTCGGCACCTACCTGAAGGCGCTGGCCGCCCGGGATTGCGGCCTGCCGTTCTACGTGGCCTGCCCGACGTCGACGCTGGACCTGGCGCTGGCCGACGGCGCGGCGATCCCGATCGAGGCCCGCAGCCCGCGCGAGGTCACGCACGTCACCGGGCGCGACGCGAGCGGCGCGCTCGTCGAGGTGCAGCTCACGCCGGACGGCGTCGCCGCGCACAACCCCGCGTTCGACGTGACTCCGGCACGGCTGGTCACCGCGCTGGTCACCGAGCGCGGCCCGTGCGGCGCGTCGCAGGCCGCGATCGCGGCGCTGATGGCCGGGTCCGCCTGATCGGCGGGTCCGCGCGTCGCGCGCCGCGCCGGCTATCATGGGGGCACCCTCCCGTGCAGCCACCCATGCCTTCCGACCCCCGCACCGAGAACGAGGCCCGCCGCGACGTGCTGCACGCTGCCCGTTCGATGGCCGGCCTGGGCATCAACCACGGCAAGGCGGGCAACGTGTCGATGCGCTGGCACCGCGGCGCGGCCGACGGGCTCCTGGTCACGCCCAGCGCGCTGCCCTACGAGCAGGCCGGCCTCGACGACATCGTCTGGATGTCGATCGCGCAGCGCCCGGCCGAGCCCGTCGTCGACGGCCTGCGCAAGCCCTCGTCGGAGTGGCGCTTCCACCACGACGTATATGCCGCCCGCGACGACGTGCGGGCGATCGTTCACACCCACGCCAGCTACTGCACGACGCTTGCGTGCACGCCGCGCGTGCAGCGCGAAGGCATCCCGGCGTTCCACTACATGGTCGCCGCCGCGGGCGGCCACGACATCCGCTGCGCGCCCTACGCGACCTTCGGCACGCAGCAGCTGTCCGATCACGCGCTGGCGGCGCTCGAGGGCCGGCGCGCCTGCCTGCTCGCGCACCACGGGATGATCGCACTGGGCACGTCGCTGGACGCCGCGCTGGCGCTGGCCGTCGAGGTCGAGTCGCTGGCGCGCACCTACTGGCAGGCGCTGCAGCTCGGCGAGCCGGGCCTGCTGGACGGGGTCGAGATGGCGCGCGTGCTGGCCCGCTTCGCCGACTACCGTCCCTGACGGCCCGCCTTCGACGCGGCCCGCCTTCGACGCGGCTCGCCTTCGACGCGGCCCGGCGCCCTGCGTGGCCGGCCGCTACGCGTGTCTCGGGTCGATCGGGGTCGGGCTCGGGCTGCGCGCCTCGATCACGTCGGCCGCCGCCAGCAGCAGGTCCTCGCGGAATCGCGGGGCCACCAGCTGCACGCCCATCGGCACGCCGTCGACCGGCGCGGTCGGCACCGACACGGCGGGCAGGCCGAGCAGCGGCACCATGAACATCGGCGCCTGCGCGGCCAGCACCCGGTCCATGCCCGCCTGGTCGGCGACGTCCAGGCCGTACGGGAACGGCGGCTCGCTGCTGACGGGCATCAGCACCAGCGGGCAGTCCTGCATGAACAGCTGCCATCGACGGATCAGCGTAGTGCGTCGCGCCAGCGCCTTCATGTGCCCGAACGCATCCAGCCGCGGCGTGTGCGCGGACATGAAGCGAAAGGCGCGCCGCATGCCCTCGTCGCCCATCCGCTCGACAGCGTCGGCCAGGAAGTGCAACGACTCGCCCTGCGCCAGCGTGTCCCACAGCCGGGCCGCCTCGGCCATGTCGGGCGGCTCGGCCTCCTCGAGCGCGTAGCCTGCGTCGGCAAGCCAGCCGGCGGCCCGCCGGACGGCGTCGGCCACTGCCGGCGCGGCGGGCTGGCCGGCGGCCGAAACCGTCCACGCAACCCGGATCGGGCGCTGCGGCGCGGGGCCTTCGAGCGGCGCGGGCACCCACCACGGGTCGCGGGGGTCGGGGGCGGCCATCGCCGCCAGCGCGAGCCGCAGGTCGCGCACGCTGCGCGCGAGCGGGCCCTGCACCGACATCAGCTGCGCGGTCAGCGGCCGCTCCTCGGCGGCGCTCGGCAGGAACGCGGGCACGCGCCCGAACGAGGGGCGCAGGCCGTACACGCCGGTGCAGTAGGCCGGATACCGCACCGACCCGCCGAAGTCGTTGCCGTGGCCGATCGGCCCGATGCCGGCGGCCACCGCTGCCGACGCGCCGCCGCTGGAGCCGCCCGGCGTGACCGACGGGTGCCACGGGTTCAGCGTGCGGCCGTGCAGGTCGTTCTCGGTGAACCAGCGCATCGAGAACGCCGGGGTGTTGGTGCGCCCGATCACGACCGCGCCTGCGCGCAGCAGGTTGGCCACCACCGGGCTGTGCTCGCGCGCGACGTTGTCGCGCAGCGCGACGATGCCGTTGCTGGTGGCGCGCCCGGCGAAGTCGACGTTGATCTTGACGGTGATCGGCACGCCGTGCAGCGGGCCCGGTGAGTCGCCGCGCGCCACCGCGCGGTCGGCCGCATCGGCCGACGCCAGCGCGGACGGTTCCAGCACGTCGACCACCGCGTTCAGCCTGGGGTTGACCGCATGCAGGCGCGCCAGGCACGAGGCGACGGCCTCGCGGCTGGAGCAGCGGCGCGTGCGGATCGCGCGGGCGAGGTCGACGGCGTCGAGCCGCCAGAGGTCGCTGCTCATCGCCGTCGACACGGCAGGGTGTGTAACGCGCCGGATCTCATCACCCCTCCCCGACTGCACGGATCACGACCGCGCTCGGGCGATCGTAACCGATTCGGGCCTCGGCCGATCGGCCGATCGTTCCGCCTCGGCGAACCCGGGGTGTCACGGGTACAGGCCGCGCAGCTCCCGGGCCGTCAGCACCCGCTCGCACGCCACCGCGAACGCGGCGGTGCGCAGCGGGATCCGATGCTTGACCGACGTGTCCCAGATCCGGCCGAAGGCGCCGATCATGATCTTGTCCAAGCGCGTGTTGATCTCCTCCTCGCTCCAGAAGAAACTGGAGAAGTCCTGGACCCATTCGAAGTACGACACGGTCACCCCGCCGGCGTTGGCGATCACGTCGGGCACGACGGTGATGCCGCGATCGGCGAGGATCAGGTCGGCTTCGGGAAGGGTCGGCCCGTTGGCGCCTTCCAGCACGACGCGCGTCACGAGCGTGCGTGCACGCGCCGCCGTGATCTGGCCTTCCAGCGCCGCCGGGATCAGGAAGTCGGACTCGACCGCCCAGAAGTCCTCGCTGGCGATCGCGTCGCCGCCCTTGAACCCGGCGATGTCCCCGTGCTGCTCGTTGTGGCGCATCAGCGCGGCGATGTCGAGCCCCGCCGGGTTGTGCAGCGTGGCCGCGTGGTCCTGCACGGCCACGACCCGGGCGCCGTTGGCCGCGAACAGTTCGGCCGCCGACGTGCCGACGTTGCCGAAGCCCTGCACCGCGACGCGGGCACCGTCGAGCCGCATGTGCAGCCGTCGTGCCGTTTCGCGGCCGACGACGAACACGCCGCGGCCGGTGGCCTTGACGCGCCCGAGCGAGCCGCCGAGCGCGATCGGCTTGCCGGTGACCACGCCGGTGGCGGTCGCGCCGACGTTCATCGAATACGTGTCCATCATCCACGCCATGATCTGCGCGTTGGTGTTGACGTCGGGTGCGGGGATGTCCTGGTGCGGCCCGATGATGATGCCGATCTCGCTGGTGTAGCGGCGCGTGATGCGCTCCAGTTCCTTCAGCGACACGGTCTTCGGATCGAGGCGCACCCCGCCCTTGGCGCCCCCGTACGGGAGGTTGACCGCGGCGTTCTTGATCGTCATCCACGCAGCCAGCGCCATCACCTCCTCGAGGTTCACGTCGGGGTGGAAGCGGATGCCGCCCTTGCCGGGTCCGCGGCTCAGGTTGTGCTGGACCCGGTAGCCCTCGAAATGCGTGACCGAGCCGTCGTCCATCTCGATCGGGATGTCCACCACCAGGCAGCGCTTGGGGCGCTTGAGCGTCTCGATCCACCGGCCCAGGTGGCCCAGGTACGGGGCCACCCGGTCGATCTGCGACAGGTAGGTGGCCCAGGGTCCGTCACCGTTGGACGATGCATAGGACAGTCGGTTCATCGCGGGGTCTCCGGTCGTGTTCTTCTGCCAGCGGCGACGGCCGCATTGTGCGCCAGCTGCTCGCGCAGCGCGGTCTTGAGCACCTTGCCGTAGTGGTTCTTGGGCAGCGACCCGACGAACCGGTAGGCCTTGGGCCGCTTGAACCGCGCGATCCGCGCCAGGCACAGCGCGTCGAGCTCGCGCTCGAGCGCCGACGTGGCGCCGGCTCCGGGCGTGGCCACGACGAACGCCACGATCACCTCGCCCCATTCGGCGTCGGGCGCGCCCACGACCGAGACCTCGCTGACGCCCGGGTGCGTCAGCAGCACTTCCTCGACCTCGCGCGGATAGACGTTGGACCCGCCCGAGATGATCAGGTCCTTCGAGCGGTCTTTCAGCGTGAGGAAACCGTCGTCGTCCATCGCGCCGACGTCGCCGGTCCAGAGCCAGCCGCCACGCAGCGTCGAGGCGGTGGCCGCGGGGTTGTCCCAGTAGCCGGCCATCACGGTGTCGCCGCGGACCAGCACCTCGCCCGCCTCGCCGGCCGGCAGCGTGTCGCCGCGCGGATCGGCCACCCGCACCTCGACCAGCGACTGCGCGACGCCGACCGAGGCGATCCGCTCGGCCCACCGCGGGTGGTCCCGCTCGGCCAGCGTGTCGCGCGACAGCGCCGTGATCGTCATCGGCGACTCGCCCTGCCCGTAGATCTGAACGAAGCAGTTGCCCATCGTGTCCAGCGCGCGACGGATGTCCTGCGCGTACATCGGTCCCCCGCCATAGACGATCGTGCGGAAACCGGACGGGTCGATGCCGCGTGCCTCGACGTGGTCCACCAGCCGTCGGACCATCGTCGGTGCGGCGAACAGCATCAGCCGCCCGACCGAGCGCGACAGCCCGGCCAGCTCGGCGGGCTCGAAGCCCCCCGACTCGGGAATCACGTGGCGCGCGGCGCGCAGCACGTGCGGCAATCCGTACAGCCCGGCGCCGTGCGACAGCGGCGCGGCATAGACGGTCGCGTCGGCTGCGGCCACCGAATCGACGTCGGTGAAGTAGCACGCGGTCATCGCCAGCAGGTTGCGATGGGTGATCGTCACGCCCTTCGGGCGTCCGGTCGTGCCCGAGGTATAGAACAGCCACGCGGCGTCGTCGGGCGCGCGGTGCAGCGGCGCCGCGGGCGGCGCCGCGAGCAGCCGCTCGTAGTCGGGCGTGCCCGCGACCACCACCGGCACAGGCAGCGCGGGCGCACCCGCCACGTCGCTCGACACGAAGGCGGCGCACGCGCCCGAGTTGGACACGATCCACGCGAGCTCCTGCGGGTGCAGCTTCGCGTTGACCGGCACGGCCACCGCGCCGGCCCACCAGATCGCGTGCAGGATCTCGAGGTACTCGACGCCGTTGCGCGCCCACAGCGCCACGCGATCGCCGGGCCGCACGCCCAGGCGCGCCGTCATGCCCGCCGACAGCGACGCGGCGCGCCGCGCCAGTGCCGCGTAGTCGTGCACGGTCCGGCTGCCCAGCAGCACGGCCGGGTTCGACGGATGGCTGCGTGCGCTGCGCACCAGCAACTGGACGATGTTCATGACGTGCCCGCCTGTTCGAGGAGCCAGTCGCGCAGCGCGCGAGCGCTGGGCTTGGGTGCGGATCGCTCGGCGACCTGCACGAAGTACGCGCGCGGCGACGCCAGTCGGCCCTTGAAGGGCACCACCAGGGCGCCGGACGCGAGCAGCGCATCCACCAGCGGACGGCGCCCCATCGCGACGCCCTGGCCCAGCGTGGCGGCGCTGATGACCTCGGAATAGTTGGAGAAACTCAGCGTGGCCGCAGGCTGCAGCCCGGGTACGCCGACGGCCTGCAGCCAGACGTCCCACTCGTCGGTCGGCGGGCCGCCGATCGGGTCGCTCATGCGCAGCAGCGTGTGGCGCTCGAGGTCCACCGGTGCCTCGAGGGCGATGCCGCCGGCAGGCAGCGTCGGGCTGCACACCGGCATCGACTCTTCGCCGAACAGCCGCTCGCCCTCGGTCGAGCCGGCCATGGCGTAGCGGATCGCGACGTCGATGCCGTCCGCGCGCAGGTCGCGGCGCGTGAAGGTCGCGTCGACCCGGACGTCGATGCCGGGATGGCGCTGCGTGAAGTCGGCCAGGCGCGGGATCAGCCAGAGCGACGCCAGCCCCGGCGTCGTCGTCACCGTGAGCACGTCGCGTCGCGCCGGCGCCCGCAGCTTGCCGACCGAGTCGCGCAGGCCTTCGAGCATCCGGCTGCACACGCCGTAGAGCTGATGGCCTTCATCGGTCAGGGTCAGCGCCCGGTGGCCCCGGCGGAACAATGCGACGCCGAGGTCCTCCTCCAGGGCACGCATCTGGCGGCTGACCGCCGACTGGGTCACGAACCGCTCCTGCGCCGCGCGCGTGAAGCTCAGCAGCCGGGCCGCGGCCTCGAACGTGACGATCAGATCGAGGGGCGGCAGTCGCGACGGGCCCGTTTGCATGATCTGAAGGAATGCGTAGTGTTCTGAAAGATCGTTGGTGGGATGCCCGATTCGCTCAAATAATGAGTTCATCCGCGACGTGCGTCAAGCCGGATGCATGCACGGAAAGAATGCCGGACCGAGGTCCGCAAAAGGAGTTCCCATGGTGCTGTCCCACAACTTTCTGCCCGGCGCAAGCCTGGTGAGCCTCTCCGATGCCTGCGGCCTGCGCCTGACGTGCGAGCGCGGGGCGGTCTGGATCACCTACGACGCGGACCCCGCCGACATCGTGCTCGGCGCGGGCGAGTCGCTGCGCATCGACCGGAACCGGCGGATGCTGGTGTCCGCATTCGGGGATGCCGAGGTGTCGCTCGACGACGCGCAGCCGTGTCAGGCGCCCGCGCGGGCCGGCGCATCCCGGTACAGCCGCCCGCGTCGCACCAGCGCCTTCTCGATCTCGACCGCCACGAACACCGTCGCCGCCAGCAGCAGGCAGGTCAGGAGTTCGTTCGCGCTGAGCGGCGCCGTGCTGAAGACCGCGTTCAGCGCCGGCAGGTAGATCACCGCCATCTGCAGCGCGAATGTCAGGGCCACCGCCGCGAGCAGCGGCCGGTTGCTCCACAGTCCCTGGCGGAACAGCGACTCGCGCTCGGAGCGGATTGCCAGCACGTGGGCCATCTGCGACAGGGTCAGCACGGTGAACACCATCGTCTGCCACTGCGCCGAGCCGCTGCGGATCGCCCACGCCTGCGCGAGCAGCGACACGCCGCCGATCAGCAGGCCGACCCAGACGATGTGCTGCCACATGCCGTGCGCGAACAGGCTCTCGGCGGGCGGTCGCGGCGGGCGGCGCATGATGCCGGCTTCCTCGGGCTCGGCCGCCAGCGCGAGCCCCGGCAGGCCGTCGGTGACCAGGTTCACCCACAGGATGTGGATCGGCAGCAGCGGCATCGGCATGGCCAGCAGCGGCGCCAGCAGGATCGTCCAGATCTCGCCGGAGTTGCCGGTCATCGCGAAGCGGATGAACTTGCGGATGTTGTCGAAGATCCGGCGCCCCTCGCGCACCGCCTCGACGATCGTCGCGAAGTTGTCGTCGAGCAGCACGAGGCTCGACGCTTCGCGGGCCACGTCGGTGCCGCCCAGGCCCATCGCGACCCCGATGTCGGCGTGGCGCAGCGCCGGGGCGTCGTTGACGCCGTCTCCGGTCATGGCGACGAACTCGCCGCGCTGCTGCAGCGCCTGCACGATGCGGATCTTCTGGGCGGGGTCGACCCGCGCGTAGACGCGCAGGCCGGTCACGCGCTCGCGCAGCGCCTCGTCGCTCATCGCGGCCAGCTCGGGGCCGCTGATCACCGAGTCGCCGGGTGCCGCGATGCCCAGGCGCAGCGCGATCGCGCGGGCCGTCGTCGGATGGTCGCCGGTGATCATCACCGGCGTGATGCCGGCCGTCTGGCACATCCGCACGGCGGCCGCCGCCTCGTCGCGCGGCGGGTCGATCAGCCCGGCCAGCCCCAGCAGCGTCAGGCCCGACTCGAGCGCATCCGGGTCCGATTCCGACGGCGCCTGCAGCCAGCGGCGACGGGCGATCGCCAGCACGCGCAGGCCGTCGGCGGCGAGCGCCTCGGCCTGCGCGAGCACCGCCGCACGCTCCAGCGGGCGCTCGCCGCCGTGCTCGTTCACGTGCGTGCAGCGCTGCAGCACCGTCTCCGGTGCGCCCTTCGTGTAGGCGACGAAGCCGGCGGCGTCGCGGTGCACGGTCGTCATGCACTTGCGCTCGGAATCGAACGGCAGCTCGGCGATCCGGCCGAACTGCGCCTCGAGCGGCGCACGGTCGAAACCGGCCTCGCGGGCGGCCTGCAGCAGCGCGGTCTCGGTGGGGTCGCCCGCCAGCGTGCCGTCCGGGGCCGCACGGGCGTCGTTGTTGAGCGCGATCGCCCGCAGCAGCTCGGCCCATGCGGGGTCGTCGCCGGCGCCGTGCCAGTCCCGGCGCAGCTGGCCGGCCGCGAACAGCACCTCGACGTGCATCGCGTTGCGCGTCAGCGTGCCGGTCTTGTCCGAGCAGATGAACGTCACCGAACCGAGCGTCTCCACCGCCGGCAGCCGGCGGATCAGCGCGTG
>CAYGZN010000069.1:0-10949 GCA_964354355.1 uncultured Burkholderiaceae bacterium
GCGATCGGCTCGTTCATCGCCGGTACGGTCGCCACGTTCCTGCTGGCGGCGTTCGCGCCGCCGCTGGCCGAAGTCGCGTTCAAGTTCGGCCCGGCCGAGTACTTCGCGCTGATGGTGCTCGGCCTGATTGCCGCGGTCGTGCTCGCCCACGGCTCGGTGCTCAAGGCGCTCGCAATGGTCGTGCTGGGGCTGCTGCTGGGCATGATCGGCACCGACGTGAACTCGGGCGTCGCGCGCTTCTCGTTCGACGTTCCCGAACTGTCCGACGGCATCGAGTTCGTCGCGGTTGCGATGGGCATGTTCGGCTTCGCGGAGATCATCCTGAACCTGGAGCAGAAGGAGAACCGCGAGGTCTTCACGTCCAAGGTCACCAACCTGTTCCCGCGCTGGGCAGACTTCAAGGTCGCGCTGCCGGCGATCTTTCGCGGCACGGCGCTCGGCTCGCTGCTGGGTATCCTGCCGGGCGGCGGCGCGGTGCTGGCGTCGTTCTCGTCGTACGCGATCGAGAAGAAGATCGCCAAGCACCCCGAGGAGTTCGGCAAGGGCGCGATCCAGGGCGTTGCCGGCCCCGAGTCGGCCAACAACGCCGGCGCGCAGACCTCGTTCATCCCGATGCTGACGCTGGGCATTCCGACCACGCCGGTCATGGCGCTGATGGTCGCGGCGATGATGATCCACAACATCCAGCCCGGCCCGCAGGTCATGACCAGCAACCCCAAACTGTTCTGGGGCCTGATCGTGTCGATGTGGATCGGCAACGTGATGCTGGTGGTGCTGAACCTGCCGCTGATCGGCATGTGGGTCAAGCTGCTGTCGGTGCCCTACCGGCTGCTCTACCCGGCGATCCTGCTGTTCTGCTGCATTGGCGCGTACTCGATCAACAACAACGTCTTCGACGTGTTCATGACGATCCCGTTCGCGATCCTGGGCTACGTGTTCAAGAAGCTCGACTGCGAGCCGGCGCCGATGCTGCTGGGCTTCGTGCTGGGCAAGCTGATGGAGGAGTACCTGAGGCGGGCGATGACGATCTCGCGCGGCGACCCGACGGTGTTCGTCACGCGGCCGCTGTCGGCGACGCTGCTGGCGATGGCCGCGATCCTGCTGGTCATCGTGTTCATGCCGGCGATCTCGAAGAAGCGCGAGGAGGCGTTCGCCGGCGAGGACTGAGCGGCCGGCCGGCCCGGATTCAGGACACCGGGAACCGGCGCTTCAGCTCGGCGACCTGGTCGCAGTCCAGGCAGCGGCACTTGCGCCTGCCGAGCATCAGGAACAGCCGCGCCGTGGCCTCGAGCTCCTCGACGGCGTCGGTGGCGGCAGCCAGGCTGCTGCCCGCGACGACCGGGCCGTGGTTGGCCAGCAGCAGCGCGTGGTGCCGACCCGCAAAGCCCGCCACCGCTGCGGCCAGCGCCGGGTCGCCGGGCGGGTAGTACGGCACCAGCGGCAGCGAGCCGATCCGCATCACGTAGTACGCGGTCAGCGGCGGCAGCACGTCGGCCGGATCGATGCCCTCGAGCACCGACACCGCGACCGAGTGGACCGAGTGCAGGTGCACCACCGCGCCCGCGCCCGGGCGCTGTCGGTACATCGCGTCGTGCAGGAAGACTTCCTTGGACGGCGCGTCGCCGCCGAGCAGCCGCCCGGCGTCGTCGAGCAGGCTCAGCCGTGCCGGGTCGAGCGAGCCGAAGCTCGAGCCGGTCGGCGTGACCAGCCAGCGCCCGTCGCCGATGCGCGCGCTGAGGTTGCCCGTGCTGCCGTGGGTCAGCCCCCGGTCGTACAGCGAGCGGGCCACGGTGACGATCGCGTCGCGCAGCGCGTTTTCGGTCATCGGCCGAGGATAGCATCGGGCGCTCTGCTAGACTCGCACGGCCGGACCGCCCTGCGGGCCGCAGCAACCCGGACCGCCCGGCGGGCCGCAGCAACGATTCCCATCGACGATGGCTGGAACCGCGCCCGTGAGCCCCTTCGACGCGAAGCCGATCCGCGTGCTGGCCTTCGACGTGTTCGGCACGGTGGTCGACTGGCGTGCGTCGATCGCGCGCGAAGTCGGTGCGCTGGGGCTGGGCGTCGACGCCGAGGCGTTCGCCGACGCGTGGCGCGCCGGCTACCAGCCCGCGATGCAGCGCGTGCGCAGCGGCGCGCTGGGCTGGACGAAGATCGACGCGCTGCACCGGATGATCCTGGACGACGTGCTGCAGCGCTTCGGCATCGCCGCGCGCCTGGACGAGGCGGCGCGCGCCGAGCTGAACCGCGCGTGGCACCGGCTCGATGCGTGGCCCGACGCGGCCGCCGGAATCGAGCGCCTGAAGCGCCGCTACACGGTGGTGACGCTGTCCAACGGCAACATCGGCCTGCTGACCGACATGGCCAAGCGGGCAGGACTCGCCTGGGACGCGGTGCTCTCGGCCGAGGTGTTCCGCCACTACAAGCCCGATCCGCAGGCCTACCTGGGCGTGTGCGAGGTGTTCGACATCGCGCCGGGGGCCATGCTGATGTGCGCCGCGCACCCGGACGACCTGCGCGCGGCCGCCGCCTGCGGCTGCCGCACCGCGTACATCGACCGCCCGCTGGAGTTCGGTCCGCCCGGCCGGTCGCGGCACGCGCCGGCTGCGGGCGCGTTCGACCTGCACACGACCGACATGAACGACCTCGCCGAGCAGCTGGGCTGCTGAGGCGGCGTCGGAACCCGATCGACCGGAGATACCGATGAGCGCCCCCTTCGACTGGACCAACCCGTACCCCACGCTGCGCACGCCCGTGTTCGCGCGCAACGTGGTCGCCACGTCGCAGCCGCTGGCCGCGCAGGCCGGCCTGAGGATGCTGGCGGTCGGGGGCAATGCGATCGACGCGGTGATCGCGGCCGCATCGGTGATCACGCTGACCGAGCCGGTGTCCAACGGACTGGGCTCGGACGCGTTCGCGATCGTCTGGGACGGCACGCGGCTGCACGGCCTGAACGCGTCGGGATGGTCGCCGGCGGCGTGGGACCTCGCATACTTCGAGCGCCGCCACGGCGGCGAGTATCCCAAGCGCGGCTGGGACACCGTCACGGTGCCGGGCGCGGTGGCCGGCTGGGCGGCGCTGCACGGCCGGTTCGGCAAGCTGCCCTTCGCCGAGTGCCTGGCGCCCGCGATCGAGTATGCCGAGCGCGGGTTCGCGGTGTCGACGATCGTCAAGCGCAAGTGGGACGCGCACGTCGACCTGCTCAAGGACCTGCCTGGTTTCGCCGAGCACTTCCTGCCGCGCGGGCGCGCGCCCGAAACCGGCGAGCGCTTCGTGCTGCCGTCTGCGGCCGGCACGCTGCGGCGCATCGCCGACACCGGCGGGCGCGACTTCTACGAAGGCGAGACGGCCGCACGCCTGGTGGCCCACGCGCGCGATCACGGCGGGGCGATGAGCGCCGCCGACCTCGCCGAGTACCGCCCCGAGTGGGTCGAGCCGATGGGGCAGGACTACCGCGGCCATCGCCTGCACGAGCTCCCGCCCAACGGCCAGGGCATCGCGGCGCTGATGGCGCTGGGCATGCTGCAGCACTTCGACGTCGCGTCGCTGCCGGTCGACTCCGCCGCCAGCCGCCACCTGCAGATCGAGGCGATGAAGTGCGCGTTCGCCGACGTCTACGCGCACGTCGCCGATCCGGCGCACATGCGGTTTCGCCCCGAGCAGCTGCTCGACCCCGGCTACCTGGCCGAGCGCGCGAAGCTCATTCGCCCCGACCGCGCGACCGACTTCGGCCACGGCAGCCCGCCGCGCGGCGGCACGATCTACCTCAGCGCCGCGGACGAGCGCGGCATGATGGTCAGCTTCATC
Source organism: uncultured Burkholderiaceae bacterium (assembly GCA_964354355.1). Classification (GTDB taxonomy): domain Bacteria; phylum Pseudomonadota; class Gammaproteobacteria; order Burkholderiales; family Burkholderiaceae_E; genus CAYGZN01. Next base: position 3,808 of record CAYGZN010000069.1, read on the forward strand.
CAGTCGAACTACATGGGCTTCGGCTCGGGCATCGTGGTGCCGGGCACCGGCGTGTCGCTGCAGAACCGCGGCTACTGCTTCTCGCTGGACGCCGCGCACCCCAACTGCGTCGCGCCGCGCAAGCGGCCGTTCCAGACGATCATTCCGGCCTTCCTGACGCGCGATGGCCAGCCGCAGATGAGCTTCGGCGTGATGGGCGGGAACATGCAGCCGCAGGGCCACCTGCAGACGCTGGTGCGGATGCTCGACTACGGCCAGAACCCGCAGGCCGCCTGCGACGCGCCGCGCTGGAAGGTCAACCGCGGGCTCGAGATGGATGCCGAGGTCACGATGCCCGCGGAGGTCGTCGCGCAGTTGCGCGCGATGGGCCACGCGCTGGAGCCCGTCGCCGACCCGTACATGGACTTCGGCTCGGGCCAGTTCATCTGGCGGATGTCCGACCGGCTCGAGGACGGCTACGTCGCCGCCAGCGACAGCCGCCGCGACGGCCACGCCGCCGCGTTCTGACGCTTCACAACGCTCAGGACAGCCAGGACAGCACCCGGGCGTCGACGGCGCCGGCCGCCAGGATTCCGCCGACCATCGAGCCCTCGATGCCCGGCGAGCAGACGTCCTGCCCGGCGAGCGCCAGCCCGCGGATCGGCGTGCGCGCGGACAGCGCGTCGCACAGCATCCGCCGCGGCGTCGTCTCGAGGCCGTAGAAGCTGCCGCGCTCGTGTCCGGTGAATGCCTGCATCGTCAGCGGCGTCGACGTCTCGACGAACGCGACCTTGTCGGCGAGCCCCGGATAGCGTTCGCCGAACACCTGCAGCAGCGTGCGCTGCAGCGATTCCTTGAAAGCCCGATACGCGTCGTCGGGCCCGCCGGCGCGTTCAGCGTCCGGTCCTTGCCGGAACCAGGGCTCGAACATCGCCGGGTCCACGAACGCGTGAATCTCGGCCGTGTGCTGCGTGCCCGTGTGCGACGGGTCCTTCAGCGACGGGAACGACACGAACACGCAGCCCGGGCGCGCCTGCTCGAACGCGTCGCGCCAGACGAACCGCTGCACGGCCAGATCGTCGTACCACCAGTCGTTGGCCGCCGTTGCGCCGTGCGCGCGGATGTCGGCGTCGAAACCGAGGTACAGGGCCACGCTGGCGACGTTCGGCTGCAACGCAAGGATCTCCTGCGCCCACGGGCGGGCTTGCCACGCCTGCGGCAGCAGCCGCCGGATCGTGCCGTGCGCGCCGATGTCCGAGATGACCCACGCCGCGTCGATGGCCTCGCCATCGGCCAGCGTCACGCCGACCGCGCAGTCGCCGTCGAGACGGATCGAGGCGACTTCGGCCCCGGCCCGGGCGGCCCCCCCCGCGCGCTCGATCACGTCGACGAACGCGGGGGCGATCGTCGCGGCACCGCCCACCGGGTAGAACGCGCCGCCGCGATACGATCGCGTGACCAGCGCGTGCAGCACGAAGCTGCCCTCGTCGGGGCGCCCGCCGTAATCGCCCCACTGCGCGGCCAGCACCGCGACCAGCCGCGGATCGCGCACGCACTGCCCGATGGCCTCGAGCGTCGTCAGGTGCGCCCATCGCTCGATCGGCCGCCCCTTGATCCAGCGCAGCACGCGCCCGACCATCGCCGGGGCCGACTTCGACGCGAACAGCAGCGGCGCGACGCGACTGGCCTCGGTGAGCGCGGCACGGTAGGCGTCGATGCCCGCCGCCTCATCCGGGAAGCGCGCCGCGAGGTCGGCGAAATAGCGGTCCTCGGGCGCGCGCACGTCGAACTCGAATCCGCCCGGCAGGTGGATCCGGTCGAACGCGTCGGGCATCGGCGCAAACGCCAGCCCCTGCACGCCGAGCCGCGCGAGCAGCCGGCCCGACGGCGCATCGGGCGAGAAGTCGCCCACGTAGTGCACGCCGACGTCCCAGCGCCAGCCCTGGCGCGCGAACGTGTGCGTCAGGCCACCCAGCACCGTGTGACGCTCGAGCACCAGCACCCGCCTTCCCTGCTGCGCCAGCGCGGCCGCCGCCGCCAGCCCGCCGATGCCCGAACCGACCACCACCACGTCCCATCGCCCGTCCGTCGCCATGTCGATCTCCCCGTGAAACGACTGTGCCCGGCGCCCGCAGCGATCGGGATGCATCCGCAACCGCGGCGCCGCACCAGCTCGGATGCTGACAGAATCCCGCCCCCACCGCCGGGCAGCGCGACGAAGCGACGCGGACCGCGACCGGGCGACACCGGTCGCGACGAATCGTCACGGACACGAACCGTCACGGGCCCATGGGCTGCTTCGATCGCCTCGCTATGATCGCGGGGATGACGACCCTTCGCCCAGGCGCGCCCGGCCGGCCGAAGCGACCCGCGCCGATCGCGTGCGGCCGCCGAAGCTGGCTGAGGCGCCTCGCGTCGACCACGACGGCCGTAGCGGCCTCGAGCGCCCTGCCCGGCTGCGCATTTCGGCACTTCCCGCCGATTGCCTACACGCCGCTGCTCTATTCGCTGCGCGCGCCCGAGGCACCCGGCGAGGTCGCGCTGTTCGGCGGCCTGCACAGCGGCCTGTCGCGCTTCTACCCCTTGCCCGACCGGGTCGAGCAGGCGTTCGCCGAATCGCGCCAGCTGCTGATCGAGGTCGACCTGGTCGCGCAGGCGGCAGCGATCCGCCAGGCGACCGGCCCGGTCGCGCTGCTGCCCGACGGGCAGACACTCGAGCAGGTGCTGTCGCCCGACGTGCTGCAAAGGCTGCGCACGCACTACGCGCTGCGCCCGTGGGACTGGGACGAAGTCCGCAGGCTGCAGCCCTGGGCGCTGACGCTGCTGCTGCCCAACGCGGACGACGTGCGCCTGGCCGCCACTGCGCGCGACGGCCTGGACCACACGCTGCTGGCGCGGGCCCGCGCAGCCGGCAAACCGGTCGTCGAACTCGAAGCGCCTGAAGACCAGATCCGGGCACTCGCGTCGGGCACGCTCGCCGAACAGGAGGCGGCGCTGGCCCTGCGCCTGGAGCAGCTGCAGGCGTGGGACCGGACCTACACGCAGATCGTGCACGCGTGGCGGACCGGCGATGCCAACGCGCTGGCCGCGCTCAAGGACCGGGCCTACCCGCCCGACGGCCCGCTGGCAGGGCTGCGCGTGCGCCTGTTCGCGCAGCGCGACGCCCGCTGGGCGCGGGAAATGGCCAGCGTGCTGCAACAGCGCGAACGATCGTTCGCGCTGGTCGGCGTGCTGCACCTGGTCGGCCCCGACAGCCTGCTGCTCGAACTGTCACGCCAGGGCATCGACGTCCGGCCCGTTCGCCAGGAATGATGCCCACCGGATGCGGCTCGCACGGTCGGTCCGCGGGAGTGCCCCCCGCGGCGGTCAGCCAGCGCTGGCGCTCGGTGAATTCGGCCCGGGCGTAGGGATCGCGCCACCCGATGTAGTCCCAGTACTTGACATGCAGCGACAGCGGTGCGATACCAGCCGGCTCGCGCTGTGCCAACCGGGACAGCCATCGATCGGCGGGCGGGCACGAACTGCAGCCTTCGGACGTGAACAGTTCGACCCGTGCGACCGTGCCGGGGGGCGACACGCTGCTGCACGCCGGCATCGCCGCCGGCGCGACAGTCTGCGCCACGCCCGGCGCGGCACGCGCACCGCTCATCAGGCCGACAAGCCCCACGCTGAAATGGCGACGCAGCATCGATCGTCTCCGCATTCCGGTTTCCCGCCCATGTCCGTCGTACCGGCAGTCGCCACCCTGACAGTCCGCGTGCAGCGCCATCGGCCGCTGCGCCGCTGCGGCCGGACGCTCCGATGACGGTCGCCGTCAGCTATCTGCAGGCACCTTGGCAGCCCCGGCTCGAGGTGCTCAGCCTGCCGGCCGGCGGCCGCACCGCCCGGCCGCCGATCCTGATGGTGCACGGGGCCTACACGCACGGCGGCAGCTGGCGCCACACGTTCATGCCGTGGTTCGCCGGCCGCGGCCACGACGTGCACGCGGTCTCGCTGCGCGGCCACGGCGGCAGCGACGGCCACCCCATGCTCGACGCCTGGGGCCTGGACCACTACGGCGAGGACGTGCGCCGCGCGCTGGCCATGATCGGCCAGCCGGCGATCGTGTTCGGCTCGTCGATGGGCGGTCTGGTGCTGCAGCGGCTGCTGTCGGAGGGCCCGGCGATTCGAGCGATGGTGCTGGTGAGCAGCGTGCCGCCGACCGGACTGTTCGACTCGGTCTCGCGCATGAGCTTCGACCGGCCCCGGCAGATGGGCCAGCTGCTGCAGCTGGCCATCGCCGGCCGCTCGGGGCGAGGCATCCTGGAGCTGTTGGCGCACGACCCGCTGCCGATGACCGACGAAACCGCCGCATCGCACATGCTGACGCGCGAATCCACGCGTGCGCTGTGGGAGATGACGTGGGCGCCGATGCCCTGGTCGGCCAGGACCGCCGCCGCGGTGCCGATGCTCGCCGTGCACGGCGAGCACGACCGGATGATCCCGGCCTCGGCCGTCCAGGCGATCGCCCGTCAGTTCCAGGCCGTGCCGCTGCTCGTGCCCGAGGTCGGCCACGTGCCGATGATCGAGCGGCGCTGGCAATCCGTCGCCCAGTCGATCGCCGACTGGCTCGAACGCCTGCGCTGAACCTTCGCCGACGCGGCGCCCCGTCCCGTAGAATCGCGGGGCGAGGAGGATTCCGATGAGCAGGACTTACGAAGCGGTCACACCGCACAAGGTCGCCTTTCTGGGCATGGGCGTGATGGGCTACCCGATGGCGGGTCACCTGGCGCGGGCCGGCCATCACGTGACGATCTACAACCGCACGGCGGCCAAGGCGAAGCAATGGGTCGGCGAGTACGGAGGTCGCGCCGCCGGCACGCCGCGCGAGGCGGTCGCCGGCGCGCAGATCGTGTTCGCCTGCGTCGGCAACGACGACGACCTGCGCAGCGTCGTGCTGGGCGCCGATGGCGCGTTTGCGGGCATGGCCGAGCGCACGCTGCTGGTCGACCACACGACCGCATCGGCCAAGGTCGCGCGCGAGCTGCACGCCGACGCGCTGGCGCGCGGAATGAACTTCGTGGACGCGCCGGTCTCGGGCGGCCAGGCCGGCGCGGTCAACGGCCAGCTGACCGTGATGTGCGGCGGCGACCAGGCGGCGTTCGACCGGGCGCGCCCGGTGGCGATGGCCTTCGCGCGCGCGTGCACGCTGGTGGGTCCGCCCGGCGCCGGGCAGCTGGCCAAGATGGTCAACCAGATCTGCATCGCCGGCCTGGTGCAGGGGCTCTCCGAAGGCGTCAACTTCGGGCTGGCCGCCGGGCTCGACATGAAGCTGGTGCTGGAGGTGATCGGCAAGGGCGCGGCGCAGTCATGGCAGATGGACAATCGCGGCACGACGATGGTCGACGACAAGTTCGAGTTCGGTTTTGCGGTGGACTGGATGCGCAAGGACCTCGGCCTGTGCATCGACGAGGCACGCCGAAACGGCGCGCCGCTGCCGGTCACGGCGCTGGTCGACCAGTTCTACGGCGACGTGCAGCGCATGGGCGGCAACCGCTGGGACACGTCCAGCCTGATCCGCCGTCTGCGACGGGCGTAGGACGGCCGCCACGCGCGCAGCGATGGGCGGCCGCGCGCGACGCGCGCTGCAGTGGACGCTGGCCGCAGTCGCCGCGGTGGCGATCTTCACGGTCATCGGAGGGCAGATGGGACTGTTCGCAGGCAAGCGGCCGCACCGCATCGGCGTCATGAATGGGCAACTCCAGCCGGTGCGCACCCAGCTGTTCAACGCGGTGTCGAGCACCGCGGCCACGTCGTACCACCGGATCGAGCCGCTGCCGGCCGGGCCCGATCCGCAGGCGGGGTTTGCGCGGCTGCGCGAGCAGGTGCTGGCGACCCCGGGGGCACGGGTCGTCCAGGAGTCGCCGGGCTACCTGTACGCCGAGTTCTCGTCGAAGTGGCTCGGCTTCGTCGACGACGTCGAATTCCTGCTCGACGCGAAGCGCGGCGTGATCGACGTGCGCTCCGCGTCCCGCCTGGGTCGCAAGGACTTTGGCGTCAACCGCCGCCGTATCGAGGCGCTGCGCGCCCGGCTCTGAAGGCGATGCGCATCGGCCGAGAACGCTGCGCACGGGCTGAAGGCGACTCGCTGCGGATGCAGCCGAACGCCTACAGCGTGCTTCGCCAGCGCGCGCCGCGCGCCAGCGCCTCGGTGAGCCGCTCCCGATCGCCGTCGGCCAACGCGTGCTCGATGTCGTCCAGCTGCGCGCGAAACGCGGCGGCCGCGGCCAGCGACGGACCGCGGTTGTCGAGCAGGATGCCCGCCCACAGCTCGGGCGAGGACGCGCCCACCCGCGTGGTGTCGCGCAGGCCTGCGCCGCAATAGCGGCGCGCGTCGTCGGCCAGCGCGCTGCCCCCGACCGACGCCGACAGCGCGAACGCGACCGCGTGCGGCCAGTGCGACACGGCCGCGAACAGGTCGTCGTGCCGCTCGGGCGCCATCGTCGCGCAGCGCGCGCCCAGTCCCTGCCACAGCGCCTGCACACGCGCGACTGCGTCGGCGTCGCTGCCGTCCTGCGGGCACACCAGCGCGACGCTGCCTTCGAACAGGTCCGCGCGCGCGGCCGACGGACCGTGGCGTTCGGAGCCCGCAATCGGGTGCGACGCGACGAATCGCGACCCGAAGCCGCCCAGAGCCCGGCGGGCCGCCTCGGTCACGCTGCGCTTGGTGCTGGACACGTCGGTGATGGCCGCGCCAGGCGCCAGCCGGCGCACCAGCGGCACGGGGCCGGCGCCCAACTCGACCAGCAATTCGCAGTTGGCGGCGACCGGGGCGGCCAGTACGACCAGGTCGGCGCCGGCGACCGCCTCGGCGAGCGACCCCGCGACGCGATCGACGAGGCCGGCCGCAAGCGCCTGCTGCGCATGGTCCGGGTCGAAGCCCACGACGTCGAGCGCCCGTCGTCGCACGCGCAGCCCCGCCGCCACCGAGCCGCCGATCAACCCCACGCCGCAGACGGCGACGGTCTGCAGCGGCGCCTGGCCGGGCGACACACGCTCGGGCGGCGCCTCGCTCATCGACACACGCTCGGGCGGCGCCTCGCTCACACCCGGCCCAGCGCGCGCTTCAGCGCGGCCAGGAACGCACGGTTCTCCTCGGGCAGGCCGACCGTCACGCGTAGCCA
>CAYGZN010000070.1:0-10949 GCA_964354355.1 uncultured Burkholderiaceae bacterium
GGGGGCGTCGCGCGGGTTGCGTCGGCGCACCCGGCGCGCTGCAAGGCGGTCGCCGCCACATCGACCCAGGCAAAGACCGGCGACGCCGGCCGGGTTGCGTTGCCGACCGTTTAGTACGTGTTAGGATAGTCGTATCTGTTAAGGGCTATTCGAGGTCCGCCCGATGGAATCGCTGCTCGAGCATCCGGCCGCGCAGGCCGGACTGGCGCCGCTGGTCGCCGCGCTGATCGTGGCCCTGGCCCTGCGGGGCTCGCGCGCGGCCTGGCTGGCCGTTACGGCCGCGTACGTGACGATGGTGTCCCTGACCACCGGCTTCCTGTTCGTGCCGCTGAGCGCGTCGCGCAAGGTGGCGCTGCTGGTGCTGCTGGTGCCGGCGGCCGGGTTGCTGCTCGACCGGCTGGGTACCCGACGCGGGACCGTCGCGGTCGTGTCCGCGGTGGCTGCCGCGCTCGCGGTCTGGGCGTTCGCGTCGGTGCTGGTCCAGCGTGAGTCCGCCGCGGCGTTGGGTGCCGGCCTGGGCGTCGCGGTGTTCGCCGGTGGGCTGGTCTGGCTGGTGCTTCGCCTGCGCGACGACGGGCCCGCGCTGGCGGCCACCGGCGTGGGCCTGGGGCTCGCCGCCGGCGTCTCGGCGCTGCTGTCCGCGTCGATCGGCTACTTCATGAGCGGCCTGGCGCTGGCCGCCGGTGCGGGCGCGCTGCTGCTTCTGCAGGCCCTGCGTGCCGCACCGCTTCCGGGCGGCTTCGTCGGCGCGCTGACGATCGGCGTGTCCGCGGCACTGTTCGGCGGCGCCTCGACGATGCTGGCCCAGCTGCCCGGTTACGCGCTGCCGCTGTTCTGGCTGGTGCCGCTGGCCGTGTCGCTGCCGATCGCGGCGGGCGCCGGTGGTGCGTCGTCGACGCGAATCCGCGCCGCTGCGCTCGGCCTCGCGGCGGTGGTGGCTGCCGTCGCACCGGTGGCAGCCGCATGGTTCGCGGCCCGTGCCTCGGCCGGATGAACGCCGCCGGGCGCACCCGCCCCGCTCCCTGTCTCTGCGCCTTGCCCCAGTCCCGGCGCCCCCCGTCAATGTGTCCTGTCAACCGCAAAGGAGCCCCGACCGATGAAACGCACCCTGACCGTCCTGATCGCCGCCGTGCTGCCGGCGACTGCCATGGCCGCGCGCGAAAGTTACACGCTGGACCCGACCCACACGTATCCGAACTTCATGGTCGAGCACTGGGGCCTGTCGATGATGTACGGCCGCTTCGACAGGACTTCGGGCAAGTTCAGTTTCGACCGCGCGGCCAGGACCGGCGCCGTGGAGGTCACGATCGAGACCGCCTCGCTGACCACCGGCGATGCCGACAAGGGCAATCGTCCGCGTTCGCGCGACGAGCACCTGCGCCAGGCCGACTTCTTCAACGTCGCCGAGTTCCCGCGCATGACCTACGCGTCGACCAAGGTCAACTTCGGCGCCGAGCTGCCGGCGTCGGTCGAGGGCAACCTGACGCTGCTGGGCGTCACCAGGCCGGTGACGCTGACGTTCGAGCGCTTCAAGTGCGGCCAGAACCCGTTCAACAAGAAGGACCGGTGCGGGGGCAACGCGACCGCGAAGATCAAGCGTTCCGACTTCGGGATGAAGACCGCGATCCCGGCGGTCGGCGACGAGGTCGCGCTGAATATCGAGTTCGAGGGCGACAGGGACTGAATCCGCGCGCGCAGCCGGCCGGGCGCAAGATCCGCCCGCCGTGCCCGCGCCGTCCGATGCGCGCGCGATGCACGACAGCGCGGCAGTGGTCTGCTAGGATGGTCAGCATTAGGAGCATCTGGCCGCCGACCCGTGCCTGCCGACAAACCCGCGTTCCTGCGTTCGCTGCGCCTGCTGGCCGAGGCCTTTCAGGCGTTCGAGCACTTCTCGGGCCAGCACGTGCGCGAGCTGGGCCTGACGCCCGACCAGTTCGACATCGTCGCCACGCTGGGCGATACGCCGGGCATGTCGTTCCGCGAGCTGGGCCGCAAGACCCTGATCACCAAGGGAACGTTGACCGGCGTCGTCGACCGGCTCGAGGCGCGCGGCCTCGTCAAGCGGGTGGCCAATGCGCAGGACCGGCGCAGCGTGACCGTGCGCCTGACACCCGCGGGCGAGCGCGAGTTCGTGCGCGTGTTCCGGCCCCACATCGAGCACCTCGGGCAGGGCTTCGCGGATTTCTCCGCGGCGCAGCTCAAGACCCTGGAGCTGCAGTTGACCTGCGTGCGCGACGGCTTCCTTCGGGCCCGCCGCACACCCGTTTCCCCCGCGGCCGGTGACGGCCGTGTGTCCGTGTCCCGCGGGCCCGCGCCGCGTCGTTCCCCCACCCCGTCGATCAAGGAGACCCGATGAACAAGCCCGTCGCGATTGCGGCCGTCGCCGCCCTGCTGTTGCCGCTGACCTCGCACGCCCAGTTCGCCAAGCCCGAGGACGCCATCAAGTACCGCCAGTCGGTCATGACGCTGATGGGCACGCACATGGGCCGGCTCGGTGCGATGGTCAACGGCCGCGTGCCGTACGACGCGAAGGTCGCCACCGACAACGCCGCGATCGTCGCGATGCTGTCCAAGCTGCCTGCAGGCGCGTTCGGGCCTGGCACGGACACCGGCCGCCCGACTCGTGCTTTGCCGGCGATCTGGACCGACCCCGCCAAGTTCACCGCCGCCTACGACAAGATGGTCGCCGAGGCTGCCAAGCTGCCGGCCGCCGCCGGTGACCCGGCCACGCTGAAGACCGCGTTCGGAGCGGTCGGCGGCGCCTGCAAGGCGTGCCACGACGACTTCCAGCGCCCCTGAGCGTCGCATCCGGGAGGCGCCCCGCGGGTCGGGGCGCCTCGCCCTGGGACGGACGGCCGCCGGCGGCCGTCCGCGTCACTTGCCGGCGGGCGTGACCTTCTGCCAGCTCGGGTCCGGGTCGAACTGCCGGGTCGCTCGCGCCACGCCGTCCGTGCCGGGCCCCAGGTCCTTCTGATAGACGTCGCCGCGGTGGTTGACGACGAAGCTCATCACCCCGGTGTCGCCGTAGCGGACCGGCCAGGCGATCAGGCCGAAGCCGCCGATCATCCGTCCGCCGACCACGTAGGGGTAGGCGCCGCCGGGCGCGTCCTTGCCCTGGCCGGTCAGGATGGCGTACCGGTAGCCGTGGTAGGCGTTGTCGGGGCCGGTTTCGGCCGTCGCCGGGCCCATCGGGCTGAGCGGCTCCCCGGCGCCGGTGGGCCAGTACAGCCCGTCCTTTCGTCCCGGTGAGCTGACGAAGCGCTGCGCGTATTCCAGTACGCCGTCGCCGTTGCGGTCCAGCGCTGCGTACTCCCGCTGCGCATCGTAGTACGCGCGGGCGACGTTCATCACGTCCAGCTCGTTGCGGCCGATGCGTCGGGTCCGGATCTCGTCCGCGCCGGCGCGCGTGTCGAATCGCCAGCCCGACGGACCCTGGACGATCGGGATCGGCAGGGTCCAGCCGCCGGGGCCGACGCTGAGGTGCGCACGCCTGTCGCCGGCCGGCACGATGCGGTGCTGCTGCGCCCACGCACCGAGGAACGTGTAGACGTCCGCGCGCCTGACGCCGTCGAGCGGAATGAACCGGCCGAAGTCGGGTCCGAGCACCGACTTCAGTCCCGCGTCATCGTTGGTGGCGATGGCTTCGACCAGCGCGTCGGCGGCCCGTTCGGCGCTGGGGTAGGCCTTCTGCGCCAGGGCCGGCGCGGACGTCGCGGCCAGCAGGCCGGCCAGGGCGGCTGCCCGCAGCGCACACCGGCCATCGCGCAGCCGCTTGCGCGCCTGCTCGTGCGGTCGTTCGCGGGTCTGCGGGCCGACCCGGGAGGGGTTCGTTCGGGGCATCGCGGTCTCTCCTCCGGTTGCTCAGCGACGGCCGCCGCCGGCGCGGCCCCCGCCGCCACCGGCGCGCACGCCACCCGACGACTGCGGGCGTGCCGCAGGCTGCGAACGCGCCGCGGGCTGCGGGCGTGCCGCAGGTTGCGGACGTGCCGGCGCGGACGCGGGTCGCGCTTCGGGTCGCGACGCGGCGCCCGCCCGGTTGCCTGCGCTCGCCATCGATTCACGGCTCGCGTTGCCACGATCGATGCTCTCGCGCGACTTCGACGGGTTGCCGGCGTCGCGCAGCGCATCGTTGCTCGCACCGCCGCGGTCGCCGCGGCTCGCGGCAGACCGGTCGCCGGCCGGCTGGGCCGAAGCCCGATCGGTCGCCTGCGGCCGATCGCGGCCCTGCGCCGGATCGACCCCGCGATCGCGCATCGCCGACGCCGCCTTGTCGCGGTCCGCGTCGCGGCCGGCATCGCGGCCGCGGTAGTCCTGCCGGTCGCCGGCGCCCGCAGCCTGCCGGCTGTACTGCTCGCGGCTCTTGGAGTCCCGATACGGCACGCCGCGGCGGTTGTCCGCGTTGTGGTTCCAGTTGACGTTGTTCTGGTTGGCGTTCAGCCGGTTGTTGACGTTGATGTTGTTGTACTTGTTGACGTTGATGTTGACGTTGCTGTTGCCCCAGCCGCCGCCCCAGTTGCACCCGCCCCAGATGGCGTTCGTGACGCCGATGCCGATGCCGAATGCGATGCCCGTCGCCAGCGCCGAGCCCACGACGTAACCCGGCGGCGGCGGGATGTAGTACGGCGGGTAGGCCGGGTACGGCCACGGCCCGTAGACGACCGTCGGGTTGTAGGTGGGCACGTAGACGACCTGCGGGTTGGTCGGCTCGATCTTCAGCAGCGTCAGCTCGCCCTGTCCGGCGATCGGACCCGGCGGGGGCGGGGGCGGGGCGCCCGCGGGCAGCGGCGGGGGCGGCGGGGCCTGCTCGACGATCACCTTCTGCTGCTCGGTCGACTTCAGGTTGCCCGCCTTCTGCGCCGCGTGGCGCAGGCGCTGCACCGAGTCCATCACGTCCTCGGGCTGCGCGAGGAACGCGTCGCCGAGCTGCTGGACCCAATCCGGCTTCTGCGACATCGTCGCCAGGACCTGCGGAAAGGCCACCAGCGACGCCACGGCCGGGTCCCAGTTCTTGCCGGCGACGGCCGTGACGGCGGCGTCGCCCTTCTGGTTCGGGTTCGCCGCGGACCACTGGGCGGCTTCGATCACCTGCGTCGGATAGGTCGCGGCCATCAGCACCTGCGCCATCAGCGAGTCCGGGTACAGGGCGATCGGGGCGACCATCTGGTCGATCTGCTCGTTGGTGAACTTCGACGCGTCCTGTGCCGGCGCAATGCCTGGCAGCAGTGCGGCCAGCAGGGTGGCCAGCAGGGCGGCAGCACGCAGGAACCGTCGCCAGCCGGCAAGCATCGTGTCGTTCACTTCCCTTCCCCCCATCGCGGTGCGGCGCGCGTCCGGGCTCCCGGCCACCTCCGGGGCAGGATCATACACGGCGGGCGTGCGAGGCTTTACAGTGCCGGCGCGCGGCCCGATGATCGTGTCCCGAGCACATTCGGCAGTGCCGATTTCCAGCGAGGCGTCCGATGACCCACAGGCAGATCCACAGCGCGCCGGTCCGCCGGCTGCAACGGCTGGCCGGCTTGACCGTGCTCGCGGCGTGCGCCGGCCTGTCGGCCTGCGTGGTCTACCCGGCGCCCTACGGCTACCCCGCGCCCGTGCAAGCGGTGGCCAGCTTCGACCGGTCGTGGGACGCCGCCGTGGGTGCGATGCTCGACAACGGCCTGACGATCACCGGCCAGGACCGCAACACCGGCGTGGTCAGCGGCCGCCGCGGCGGCATCGACATCGTGGGCTCCGTGCGCAACCAGCCCGACGGCACCGTGCGGGTAGAGTTCAATTCCAGCGGCGCGACCGCGCAGGATCCCGGGCTGATCGGGCGGGTCTCGACGTCCTACGAGCGGCGCATGGGGCGCTGACGAGCCCGCCGTGCGTGCGCCGCCGAAACCGGCGCACGCGCGGCCGACCCGAGCGGCACCTGCCGCGCCGGGCGGTCTAGCGGTTCACGATCCACGCGACGATCGCCGCGCACGCGGCCGCGACCAGCAGCGCGCGCAACCGCAGCGGGCCGTCGTCACGGCTGGGCAGTGCCGTGCCGGCGACGTCCTTGTCCCCGGTGAGCATCGGCCGCACGAGGTTCTCGCGCCGGGCAAGCCGGTAGAACACGATGGCGCCAACGTGCAGCGCGACCAGCAGCAGGATCAGGAACTGGTCGCGCCGGTGCCAGGTCGTCAGCGTGGCGGACAGTCCGCTGGACACGAAGCGCGCCAGCGGACCCTCGAAGGCGATTTCGTCGGTGGCGAACAGGCCCGAGACCGACTGGAACGCGACCACCGCCAGCAGGCCGAACACCGACAGGCTGCCCAGCGGGTTGTGCCCCGGCGTGCGCGGCGCATCGGGCGTGCCGCGCAGGTACGCGAGGATCGCACCCGGACCGAACAGGAAGCTGGAGAAGCGCGCATAGCGCCCGCCGAGAAAGCCCCAGACGATCCGGAACGACACCAGCGCCAGCGCCACGAAGCCCAGCCGCGCGTGCCACACCATCCAGTTGCCGCCCAGCTTGACGGTGACGAACGAGCCGATGACCGTCAGCGCCAGCAGCCAGTGGAACAGTCGCGTGGGCAGGTCCCACACCCGCACGCTCGAATGGGGCGAAGTCTGCATGGCGGCTCCGTGCGCGTCAGCGCTCCAGCAGGTCGGCGAACTCGGGGTGGCGGCGGGCCCAGGCGCGCGCGTACGAGCACAGCGGCGCGATGCGCAGGCCCTCGCGCCGTGCGTGCTCGAAGGCGGCCGCAGTCAGCGCCGCCGCGATCCCGCGGCCCTCGAGCTGCGCCGGCACTTCGGTGTGGTGGACCAGCATGACCGTGCCGTCGAGCCGGTAGTCCAGCCGCGCCGGCAGCCCGTCGACGCGGGCCTCGAATCGCCCGGCCTCGGCGTTGTGGGTGATCGAGACGGATGAATCGCTCATCACGGATCGCTGGCGCGATGGCCCGCTCAGGGCAGCTCGGGCTGGCCGTCGTCCTTCTTGCGGACCGGCTTGACGAGGTCCTCGCGCTTGACGCCGAGCCACATCGCAATGGCGGCGGCCACGAACACCGACGAGTAGATCCCGAACAGGATCCCGATGGTCAGCGCCAGCGCGAAGTAGTGCAGCGTCGGGCCGCCGAACAGCAGCATCGCCAGCACCATGATCTGCGTCGAGCCGTGGGTGATGATCGTGCGCGACGTGGTGCTGGTGATCGCGTGGTCGATGACCTGGGTCGTCGTCATCTTGCGCTGCTTGCGGAAGGTCTCGCGGATCCGGTCGAAGATGACCACCGACTCGTTGACCGAGTAGCCCAGCACGGCCAGCACCGCGGCCAGCACCGACAGCGAGAACTCCCACTGGAACGCGGCGAAGAACCCCAGGATGATGATCACGTCGTGCAGGTTGGCCACGATCGCGGCGACCGCGAACTTCCACTCGAAGCGGATCGCCAGGTAGATCATGATGCCCACGACGACGAACAGCAGCGCCAGCGCGCCGTCGGTGGCCAGCTCCTTGCCGACCTGCGGTCCGACGAACTCGACGCGGCGCAGTTCGACCGAGGCGTCGGCGGCCTTGAGCGTCGCCATCACGCGCTCGCTCTGCTGGGCCGAGGTCACGCCCTTCTGAAGCGGCAGGCGGATCATCACGTCGCGCGACGTGCCGAAGTTCTGCACCTGCGACTCGGCGAATCCCAGCGAGTCGACCGACGCGCGGACCTTTTCCAGGTCGGCGGCCTGGGGGTAGGCGACCTCCATCACGGTGCCGCCGGTGAACTCGATCGAGAAGTGCAGGCCGCGGACCGCGAGGAACCCGACCGCGGCCAGGAAGGTCACCAGCGAGATGATGTTGAACAGCAGCGCATGCCGCATGAACGGGATGTCGCGCTTGATCCGGAAGAATTCCATCGCCTACGCCCCCGCAGGCTTCCAGACCTCGCCGATCGAGATCCTTGCCAGCTTCTTCTGGCGGCCGTACCAGAGGTTGACGATGCCGCGCGACACGAACACCGCCGAGAACATCGAGGTCATGATGCCCAGGCAGTGCACGACCGCAAAGCCGCGCACCGCGCCCGAGCCGAACACCAGCAGCGCCACGCCGGCGATCAGCGTCGTCACGTTGGAGTCCAGGATCGTCGCCCACGCCTTCTCGTAGCCGGTGGCGATCGCCGCCTGCGGGGTCGCCCCGTTGCGCAGCTCCTCGCGGATGCGCTCGTTGATCAGCACGTTGGCGTCGATCGCCATGCCGAGCGTCAGCGCGATCGCCGCGATGCCCGGCAGCGTCAGCGTCGCCTGCAGCAGCGACAGCAGCGCGATCAGCAGCAGCACGTTGATCGCCAGCGCGATCGTCGAGAACAGGCCGAACAGCATGTAGTAGGCGATCATGAACACCGCGATCGCGGCGAAGCCGTAGATCGTCGAGTTGAAGCCCTTGCTGATGTTCTCGGCGCCCAGGCTGGGGCCGATCGTGCGCTCCTCGATGATCTCCATCGGCGCGGCCAGCGCGCCCGCGCGCAGCAGCAGCGCCAGGTCGTTGGACGCCTGCGGCGACTCCATGCCCGTGATCTGGAAGCGCGAGCCCAGCTCGGACTGGATCGTGGCCACGGTCAGCACCTCGCCGCGGCCCTTCTCGAACAGCACGACGGCCATCGGCTTCTTGATGTTCTCGCGCGAGACCTCGCGCAGCACCCGGCCGGCCGCGTCGTTCAGGCTGATCGCAACCGCCGGACGCTGGTTCTCGTCGAAGGTCGCGCCGGCGTTGGTCAGCTGCTCGCCGGTGAAGATCGCCTGCTTGCGCAGCACGACCGGCGCGCCGCGGCCCTGGCGGAACAGCTCGGAGCCGAACGGCACCGCGCCCTGGCCGGTGATCGCGGCCTGCGCCTCCTGCGTCAGGTCGACCAGCCGGGCCTCGAGCGTCGCCGTCCGGCCCAGGATGTCCTTGGCGCGCGCGGTGTCCTGCACGCCGGGCAGCTGGACCACGATCCGGTCCGCGCCCTGTTGCTGGATGACCGGTTCGGCCACGCCGAGCTCGTTGATGCGGTTGTGCAGCGTGGTGATGTTCTGCTTGATCGAATTGTCCAGCAGCGCGCGCTGCGCAGCGGGCTTGAAGGTGACGACCAGCTTGCGCTCGCCGCCGTCGGCGGGGGCGTCGGCGATGCTCAGGTCGGCGTTGGCGTCGGTGATCACGGTGCGGGCGCGCTCCAGCACGGCATCCTCGCGGAACCGGATCTCGATCGATTCGCCGCTGCGGGCGATGCCCGCGTGGCGCACGTTCTTGTCGCGCAGCAGGCTGCGCAGCTCGCCGGTCGTGGCGTCGATGCGCTTGGACAGCGCCTGCTTCATGTCGACCTGCAGCAGGAAGTGCACGCCGCCGCGCAGGTCCAGTCCAAGGTACATCGGCAGCGCGCGCAGGCGGGTCAGCCACTGCGGCGAGCTCGACAGCAGGTTCAGCGCCACCACGTAGACCGGGTCGGCCGGGTCGGCGTTCAGGTCGCGCGCCAGCACGTCCTTGGCCTTGAGCTGCGTGTCGGTGTCGCGCAGCCGCACCTTGATCGACGCGCCGTCGAGCAGCAGCCCGGTCTGCTCGATCGAGGCCTTGGCCAGCGACTGTTCGACGCGCGCGAGCACGCCGGCGTCGACCTTGACCGTGGCCTTGGCGCTGGAGATCTGCACCGCCGGCGACTCGCCGAAGAAGTTGGGCAGCGTATAGATCAGCCCCAGCGCCAGCGCCACGGCGATGACGACGTATTTCCAGATCGGGTAGCGGTTCACGCGTATCGCCTCGGCAGCGCCCGGTCAGATCGCCTTGATCGTGCCCTTGGGCAGCAGCGTCTGGATTGCCGACTTCTGCATCTGCATTTCGATGCCCTCGTCGCCCTTGTGGGCCACTTCGAGCGTCACGTAGCTCTCTCCGACCTTGGTCACGCGGCCCACGATGCCTCCCGACGTGATGACCTCGTCGCCCTTCTGCATGGCCTCGAGCATCGTCTTGTGCTCCTTGGCGCGCTTCATCTGCGGGCGGATCATCAGGAAGTACAGGACCACGAACATCAGGATGATCGGCAGGAAACCGAGCAGCTGCTGTTCGGTCGAGCCGCTGGCGGACTGCGCGAAGGCATTCGAAATGAACACGGTAGATCCTTGTTTTCGCGGAATTTTCGAGCGCCGGATTATAGCAGTCCCGACTGCCCTCAGTCGGGGCCTCGGGCCCGCTCGGCGTGGAAGCGCTCGCGAAACGACGCGAAGGCGCCGGCCTCGATCGCGTCGCGCATCTGCCCCATCAGGCCGAGGTAGTACGTCAGGTTGTGCTCGGTGGCCAACCGGGCGCCCAGGATCTCGTCGACGCGGTTCAGGTGGTGCAGGTACGCGCGCGAGAAATGCCGGCAGCAGTGGCAGCCGCAGGTCTCGTCCAGGGGCCGCGGGTCGGCGCGGTGGCGCGCGTTGCGGATCTTGACGTCGCCGAACCGCGTGAATAGCCAGCCGTTGCGGGCGTTGCGCGTGGGCATCACGCAGTCGAACATGTCGATGCCCATGGCCACGCCCGCCACCAGGTCTTCCGGCGTGCCCACGCCCATCAGGTAGCGCGGCCGGTCCGCCGGCAGCCGCTCGCCGACGTGGTCCAGCACCCGCATCATGTCGGCCTTGGGCTCACCGACCGACAGGCCGCCGATCGCGTAGCCGTCGAAGCCGATCTCCACCAGGCCGGCCAGCGATTCGTCGCGCAGCGCCTCGAACATGCCGCCCTGCACGATGCCGAACAGCGCGTTGCGGTTGCCCAGCCGGTCGAACGCGTCGCGCGAGCGGCGGGCCCAGCGCAGCGACAGCCGCATCGACTGCGCGGCCTCGTCCGGCGTGGTGGGCCGGCCGTCGATCTCGTAGGGCGTGCACTCGTCGAAGATCATCGCCACGTCCGCGTTCAGCGTCTGCTGGATCTGCATCGAGATCTCGGGCGTGAGCAGCAGCCGGTCGCCGTGGATCGGCGAGGCGAATCG
>CAYGZN010000071.1:0-6148 GCA_964354355.1 uncultured Burkholderiaceae bacterium
CGTCGATGGGCCTGGCGCCGCAGATCGTCGAGGAGATCTTCGAGATCGTGAAGGACCTGAACCAGAAGGAGAGGGTGAGCTTCCTGCTGGCCGAGCAGAACACCAACATGGCGCTGCGCTATTCCGACTACGGCTACATCCTGGAGAGCGGGCGCATCGTGATGGACGGCTCGGCCAAGGCGCTGGCCGAGAACGACGACGTCCGCGAGTTCTACCTGGGCGTCAGCAAGGAAGGCCGCAAGAGCTTTCGCGACGCCAAGTCGTACCGCCGGCGCAAGCGCTGGCTGTCGTAGGCGGCGCCCGGGCGCGCCATGGCCAGCTACGCCGCCCTGCGCCAGGCCTGCGCGTCGATGCGCGACGCGCAGCCCGAGCGCAAGTGGGGCAACGTCGACACCTGGCTCGTCCGGCGCAAGATGTTCGCGATCTTCATCGTCGACGACCGGGGGCGCACCACCGACCTGTGGTTCAAGGCCGACCCCGACCGGTTCCTCGAGCTCACCGATCGTCCCGCGTTCCGGCCGGCGCCGTACCTGGCGCGTGCGGGCTGGGTGGCCGTCGCGCAGCCCCGTGGCTTGCCGCTGACCGAGGGGCGCGCGCTGCTCGAGTGCTCGTACCGCCTGGTGGTCGCCGGCCTGTCGCAGCGCGTGCAGCGCGAACTCGGTTTCGAGCCGGCGCGCCCGGCCCGCCCGGCGCGATTGCGCGCCCCACGTCTCGAGCGACCGCGCGACCCCGCGGCTCGCGGGGTCGGCGCAGGCGCGTTGGCGCCATCGCCGCGGGCGCCGGCGAAGCCAGGCTCGCGCCCCGCACCGCTCATCACGCGCACGACGCCCCGGCTGGTGGCCTCGGGCGAATGAACCCCCCTCTTTCATTCAACATCCCGGAACGCGGACCCACCATGACGACGCAGCACTACGACGAGCTCGAGACCCGCACGCCCGAAGCGCGCGAAGGCGCGCTGATGGCCCGCCTGCCCGGCCTGGTCGCGCACGCGCAGCAGCACGCGCCCGGCTGGGCGAGGCGCCTGGCGGGCGTGGACGCCCGGGCGATCTGCTCGCGCAAGGCGCTCGCGTCGCTGCCGGTGCTGCGCAAGCCCGACCTGAAGGGCCTGCAGGAGGCCGATCCGCCGTTCGGGGGGCTGACCACCGTGGCGCCGGGCCGGCTCGGCCGGCTGTACATGTCGCCCGGCCCGATCTTCGACCCCGAGGGCGCGCGGCCCGATCCGTGGCGGGGCGCGCGTGCGCTGTTCGCCGCCGGCATCCGCCCCGGGCACGTGGTGCAGAACTGCTTCGGCTACCACCTGACGCCCGGCGCGTGGATGCTCGACGGCGCCGCGCGCCACCTGGGCTGCGCGGTGATCCCGGCCGGCATCGGCCAGACCGAGCAGCAGATCGAGGTGATCCGTGCGCTCAAGCCGGATGCCTACGCCGGCACGCCGAGCTTCCTGCGGATCATCGTCGAGAAGGCGCGCGAGCTGAACCTGGACATCTCGAACCTGCAGCGCGCGCTGCTGGCTGCCGAGGCGCTGCCGCCGTCGCTGCGCAGCTGGTTCCACGAGCAGGGCATCGGCACCGTGCTGCAGTGGTACGGCACCGCTGACCTGGGGATGGTCGCCTACGAGTCCGAAGCGCTCGAGGGCATGATCCTGGACGAGGAGCTGATCCTGGAGATCGTGCGGCCCGGCACCGACGAACCGGTCGCCGACGGCGAGGTCGGCGAGGTGGTCGTCACCAGCTTCAACCCCGATTACCCGATGATCCGCTTCGGCACCGGCGACCTGTCGGCGGTGATGTCCGGCATCTCGCCGTGCGGGCGCACCAACGTGCGCATCCGCGGCTGGCTCGGACGCGCGGACCAGACGACCAAGGTGCGCGGCATGTTCGTGCATCCCGGGCAGATCGCCGAGATCGTGCGCCGGCACCCCGAAGTGCGCCGGGCCCGCCTGGTGGTCACCGGCGAGATGGCCAACGACGCGATGCTGCTCAAGTGCGAGGTGGCCGAGGGCACGCACGAAACCCTGGCGGCGCGGATCGTCGAGAGCGTGCGCGACGTGACCAAGCTGCGCGGCGACGTCGATCTGGTCACGCCGGGCACGCTGCCCAACGACGGCAAGGTCATCGAGGACGCGCGCAGGTACGATTGAGCCTGTGTGAACACGCAGGAGGGACTTCGATGACCCGCGATGAACAGCAGGCGATCCTCGCGATCGCGTTGATGGCCGCGTTTGCGGACGGACAGAAGCACGACGCCGAGCGCGCCGAGATCCGCCAGATCGTCGACGCGCTGGCGCAGGCCGGCGAGCCGAACCTGCCGGCCCTGTACCAGCAGGTGCTGCTGAAGCAGGTCACGATCGACTCGGTCGTGGGCCGGCTGCCCGACGCCGACATGCGACAGCTCGCGTTCGAGATGGCGGTCGGCGTGTGCGATGCGGACGGCGCGCAGAGCCCGCCGGAGCGGGCGTTCCTCGCGGAACTGCAGGGCCGGCTCGGCCTGGAGGCGCAGCGTGCCGGTGCGGTCGGTGCCGGTGCGGATGCGCTCGCAAGCCTGCCGATGGACCGTCCCACGCCGATCGAGGTGCAGGTCGAAGGACCGCTGGCCGTGCCGGCGCCGGGTCGCGCGGGGGCGCCAGCGGGCGCCGCGCCCGGCACGTCGCCGGCGGACGCTTCGGGCGGTGCGCCGTCAGGCCTGCCCGGCACCGCCCGGACGAGCTCGATGTCCGATGCCGAGATCGACAAGCTGATCCTCAACTACGCGATCCTCAACGGTGGGCTCGAACTGCTGCCCGACTCGCTGTCGACGCTGGCGATCATCCCGTTGCAGGTCAAGCTCGTCTACCGCATCGGCAAGTCCTACGGGTACGAGCTCGACCCGGGCCACGCCAAGGAGTTCCTGGCGACGGTGGGCGTCGGGCTGACCTCGCAGTACCTGGAGCAGGCGGGCCGCCAGTTGCTGGGCGGGTTGCTGCGCACGCTGGGTGGCCGCGCGCTGGGCGGGCTCGGGCGGCAGGCGGCCAGCTCGGCGATGTCGTTTGCGTCGACCTGGGCGCTCGGCCAGGTTGCACGGCGCTACTACGCCGGCGGGCGCGTGCTGACCCAGGACGCGCTCCGGCAGGCATTCGCCGGCCTGCTGACCGAGGCGAAGTCGCTGCAGCAGCAGTACCTGCCGCAGATCGAGTCGCGCGCGCGCTCGATCGACATGCAGCAGGTGATGGCCGCGATCCGCGGCTGAGCGCGCGACCACCGACGGGGTGCCTGCGATGACGGCCTTCGAGACGCTGCGCTACCGGGTCGAGCCGGCCACGCCGCGCGTGGCCCGGATCACGCTGAACCGGCCCGATCGGCTCAATGCGATCAACGGCACGATGCCGGGCGAGATCCGGCGCGCGGTCCAGGCCGCCGAGGCCGACGACGCGGTCCACGTGATCGTCGTCGATGGCGCGGGCCGCGCGTTCTGTGCCGGCTACGACCTGCAGGGATTCGGCCAGGGCGTGGTCGACCATCCGTGCCAGCAGGAGGCCTATCCCTGGGACCCGATGCTCGACTACCGGACGATGAAGGGCTACACCGAGGACTTCATGAGCCTGTGGCGGGCTGGCAAGCCCACGATCGCCAAGGTCCACGGCTATGCGGTGGCCGGCGGCAGCGACATTGCGCTGTGTTGCGACCTGCTGGTGATGGCCGACGACGCCCGCATCGGCTACATGCCGACCCGTGTCTGGGGCTGCCCGACCACGGCGATGTGGGCCTACCGGCTGGGCCCGATGCGCGCCAAGCGGATGATGTTCACCGGCGACACCATCGACGGCCGCACGGCCGCCGACTGGGGCCTGGCCACCGACGCGGTGCCGCCCGGCGACCTGGAGGCGGCGGTCGAGGCACTGGCCGCGCGCATCGCCGGGGTGCCGCGCGCGCACCTGCAGATGCACAAGCTGGTCGTCAACCAGGTGATGCTGACGATGGGCCTGGAGCAGTCGCAGACGCTGGCCACCGTGTTCGACGGCATCACCCGCCACGATCCCGAGGGGCTTTGGTTTCGCCGCCAGGCCCAGGTGCACGGCTACAAGGAGGCGGTGCGATGGCGCGATTCCGGTGCGCCGATCCCCGAGGCCGACGACGCGCGGGCACGGATCGCGGAACTGGAGCAGCAGTTGAGGCAGCGCCGGTGAGCCGGTTCTTCGAGCGCTGCAGCGGCATACCCAACACCTCGGGCAACGTGTCGTTCGGCGACCTGATCGGCGACGTGCCCGACCCTGCGCCGGGCGACCCGACGCGACGGACGGTGCTCATCGCAGCCCCCGCGCTGTCGCTGGGTGCCGCCGCGGCACTGCTCGGTCTGCCCGGCTGCACGGCGCCGTCCGGCGCTGCGGGCGCTGTGCCCGGTGCCGCGCCCGGTGCCGCGCCCGGCCCGTCCCATCCGGGCGGGCCGCTGCTCGGGTTCAAGCCGATCCCGGTTTCGGCCGACGACGCGGTGCGCCTGCCCGACGGTTATCGTGCCGACGTGCTGGTCGCGTGGGGCGACCCGATCGGCGATGCGCGCGGCATGCCGGCGTTCCGCTGGGATGCGTCGAACAGCGCCGCCGAACAGGAACTCCAGTCGGGCACGCACCACGACGGCATGAGCTACTTCCCGCTGCCACGGGGCTCTTCCGACTCGGCGCACGGGCTGCTGGTGACCAACCACGAGTACCCGGACCACGCGCTGATGTTCCCGGACGGCATGGCGAACTGGTCGCTGGAGAAGGTGCGCAAGTCGCAGGCCGCGCTGGGCTGCTCGGTGCAGGAGATCCGCCTCGAATCCGGGCGCTGGCAGCTGGTGCGGCCGTCACGCTTTGCACGGCGCATCCACGCCAACACGCCGATGCGCGTCGGCGGGCCGGCGGCGGGCCATCCGCTGATGCGCACCGCCGCCAGCCCGAGCGGGCGCGAGAGCTTCGGCACGTTTGCCAACTGCGCCAACGGCTGGACCCCGTGGGGCACCTACCTGACCTGCGAGGAGAACTTCAACTTCTACTTCAGGACGCCTGCCGATCCGAACCCGATGGAGGTGCGCTACGAGCTCGGTGGCAAGACACCATCACCGAGCCTGTGGGGCGACGTCGACCCGCGCTTCGACATGGCCCGCAGCCGCAACGAGCCCAATCACTTCGGCTGGGTCGTGGAATTCGACCCGTACGACCCCGCGTCGGTTCCGGTCAAGCGGACCGCGCTCGGACGCTTCTCGCACGAGGGCGCGTGCACCACGCTGTGCGGCGACGGCCGCGTCGCGGTCTACTCCGGCGACGACCGCGCGTTCGAGTACATCTACAAGTTCGTGTCGGCCCGCCCGATGGACCGGAGCGACCGTGCGGCCAACCGCGATCTGCTCGACGCGGGCACGCTGTACGTCGCGCGCTTCAACGCTGACGGCAGCGGCGACTGGCTCGAGCTGACCCACGGCCGCAACGGACTGACCCGCGAGAACGGCTTCGACTCGCAGGGCGCGGTGGCGATGTTCGCGCGGGCCGCGGCCGACCGCGTGGGCGCCACGAAGATGGATCGCCCCGAGTGGATTGCGAGGCATCCGGTCACCGGCGACCTGTACTGCACGCTGACCCACAACGCGGGCCGAGGCCAGGCCGGCAACGAGGGCGCCACGCCGGCCAACCCGCGCGCGCCGAACCGCTTCGGACACATCGTGCGCTGGACCGAGGCCGGGGGCGACTGCGCGTCGGCGACGTTGCGCTGGGAGGTCTTCGTGCTCGCCGGCGACCCGAACCACGCGGATCCGCGCGTGCGCGGCAACCTCGCGGGCGACCTGTTCGCAGCGCCCGACGCCCTGATGATCGACGCGCGCGGCGTGATCTGGGTGCAGACCGACGTGTCCCCGAACGTGCTGCTCAGGGACGATCACGCGGTCTACGGCAACAACCAGATGCTGGCCGTGGACCCCGCCACCCGCGAGGTGCGCCGCTTCCTGACCGGTCCGCGCGGCTGCGAGATCACCGGTGCGTGCATGACGCCGGACGGGCGCACGCTGTTCGTCAACATCCAGCACCCGGGCGAAGCAGGCGCGGCGGGCGTCGACCCGAAGAACCCGCGCCAGCTGTCGAACTGGCCGGACTTCAGGCCCGACGGCCGGCCGCGCTCGGCCACCGTCGCCGTGCGCCGCGTCG
>CAYGZN010000071.1:6248-10867 GCA_964354355.1 uncultured Burkholderiaceae bacterium
CACGACGCGAGTCCCGCGTGCTCAGCGCTCCGACGCGCTGAGCATCCGGTAGCGCCCCGGCTCGCCGTAGATCAGCGCGTTGGCTTCCTTCATGTCCACTTTGCGGCGCGCGCGCGTGGTCTGGTCCTCGATGACCCAGTAGCCGCGCAGCACGTCCTGCGTCATTTCGTTGTGCCGCTGCGGCGTGCGCCGGGCTTCGGCGGCGCCCTGCATGATCCGGTTGGTCTCGCCGATCGTGGCCAGCGCCTCGTTGAAGCGCCGGCTCATCTCCGCCTGGCTGATGCCCCAGGACTGCCAGATCTCGGTCATGATCGGCAGCGAGTAGGCAAAGGCCGCCGACGGCGCCATCAGCAGCGTCATGTAGTACTGCCAGTAGCCGCTGCCCATCGGGGCCGTGTTGACCAGCGCGAAAGCGCGATACGGCCGGCCGCCGACCAGGACGTCGGCCAGCAGATAGGCGGCGGTCCCGCCCTGTGTCAGGGGCGCCGTCGGGCGCGACTCGACCACGCGGGTGACGCGAGCGGCGTACGGGCCCTTCTGGGCGAGTGTCTGCGTGACCCATGCGAAGGCCTGGGCGGGGGGCAGGTAGGGTCCCGCGAGAATCCCCGGGCCGGCGAACTGCGGCGGTGCGATGCTCAGGCTGACCCCGGTGGCGATGGCCTCGCCCAGCGGGCCCTGCAGTTCCGCCGAGGCGCGCGCGGCACTGGTCAGCCGCCAACCCGGGGGCATGGCGATGCTCCCGCTGCCGTCGGGAAACCCGGAGCGGCGCCAACCCTGGCTGGCTCCCGGCGTCTGCGCGAGGGATTGCGGGGCCAGCGCGCCGCACGCGAGCGCCACCACCAGGCCACAGCGAATCGACGCCAGAACCGAACCCACGACCGACGCCCGACCCGACGCGCGCTGCGGCATCCCGGTCCCTCCACCCTTCACCGAATGATGGGCCACGAATGGCGCGACCAGCAAGTGCCCGGTACCATGGGCTCGACAGCAATCGAACGCCACGATTGCGCATCCGAGACGAACCGCTCCAAGACATGCCTGCCTCCCCCCCATCCCGCACGAGCCGGGTCGTCCTCGAGCTCGACATCCGCGACGCGCACACGCGGATCGCCCGCGTGACGATCGACAACGCGACCCGGCTGAACTGCCTGAACACGGCGCTGATGGCCGAGTTCGTGCGCGTCGTCGAATCGCTGGCCGGCGACGAAACGCTGCGCGCGGTGGTCGTCACGGGCGCCGGCGACAAGGCGTTCGTCGGCGGCGCGGACATCGACCAGATGGCCACGCTGGATGCCGCAACGGCGCGCGACTTCATCACCCACGTGCACCGCTGCTGCGACGCGCTGCGCGCGCTGCCGGTGCCGGTCGTCGCCCGCATCCAGGGCTACACGCTGGGCGCCGGGCTCGAACTGGCCGCGGCCTGCGACCTGCGGGTCGCCGCGGACACGGCCATCTTCGGCATGCCCGAAGTCAAGCTGGGCATCCCGTCGGTCGTCGAGGCCGCGCTGCTGCCAGGGCTGGTCGGATGGGGGCGCACGCGCGAGATGCTGCTGCTGGGCGAGAACTTCGGCGCGGCCGACGCGCTGCAGTGGGGTCTGGTCGAGAAGGCGGTTCCGGCGGCGCGGCTCGACGCCGCCGTCGACACCTGGATCGCGTCCATCGTGGCGGCCGGCCGCCACGCGCTGCGGCTGCAGAAGCAGCTGATCCGCCGCTGGGAAGACCTGCCGATGAGCCAGGCGGTGGCTGCCGGCATCGACGCGTTCGAGGCGGCGTTCGACACCGACGAGCCGGCGCGGCTGATGGCCGCATTCGACGTCGCCCGGCGCGCCCGGCGCAGGGCCGCGGCGCGGTGAGCTGACGGCCCGCTCGTGTCGCGGCCTGGCGATCAGGGCTTGGCGGGCGCGGGCAGCCGACCGAACAGCTGCTCCAGCGACAGCCCGATCGCGAGCAGCCGTCGATCGCCGCCCGCGGGTCCGTCCAGCTCCATGCCGATTGGCAGCTTGCTGCTCGCGCCCAGCCCGATCGGCAACTGCAGGCCGGGGATGCCCGCATTGCCGGCGGGATCGGTGTTCTGGATGAACAGCACGAAGTTGGCCAGACTGCTCGAGTCGGGGTTGGCCGGCACTGCCGTACGGGGCACGGTCGGGAACACCAGCGCATCCAGGCGGTGCTTCGCGAACGTGTCGCGGTACAGCTTCTGCAGCGCGGGCCGCCCCTTCTTCATCGCCGCCTCGTAGGCAGGCTTTGCGTCGACGACGGTGTTGTCGGGGCCCGGCAGCTTGCGCGGCAGCACCAGCCCGTCGTAGGTAGCCTTGACGTCGGGGCTGGCGATGCCCTTGGCCAGGTCCTGGATCGTGATCCCGGTGCCCGATTTCTTCAGGTACGCGACCATGTCGTCGTAGGCCTCGTACAGGGCCACCGGAAAACCGACCGCGCCGTTGAGCTGCGTCAGCGTCGGCATGTCGACGTCGACCACCGTGACGCCGGCGGCCTTCATCTTGGCCAGCGCGCCGTCCATCGCCGCCTGCGTATCGGCGTCGGCGTTGGCCATCATCGCCTTGACGACGCCGAGCCTGACCGTCTTCAGCGGGGCCGGCGTGATCGCGGGGCCGCCTGCGATCACGCGATCGATCAGTGCGACGTCGGCCATCGATACGGCCATCGGGCCGGCGGTGTCGCGTGTGTGCGAGATCGGGGCGATGCCGTCCCGACGGTAACGGCCGGCGCTCGGGCGCATCGCCACGCAGCCGTTGACTGCGCACGGAATCCGCACCGATCCGCCGGTGTCGGTGCCCAGCCCCGCGGGCGCGAGCCGCGCGCCCAGCGCAGCACCGGTGCCCGACGACGATCCTCCGGCCATCCGCGAGACGTCGTAGGCGTTGCGAACGCCCGGCTCGGGGCCGGTCTTGAACGCCGCGTTGTAGCCCGAGATGCCGAACGCCAGCTCGTGCATGTTGGTCTTGCCCATCACGATGGCGCCGGCGGCGCGCAGCTTCGCGACGACCGGCGCGTCGACTGCGGGCACGAAGCCCTTGAGTGCCGGCGTTCCGGCGCTGCTCGGCAGGCCCGCGACGTGGATGTTGTCCTTGACGACGATCGGCACGCCGGCCAGCGGCAGGCAGCTTCGCCCCTTGCGGCGCGCCGCGTCGGTGGCGCGGGCCGCCTTCAGTGCGCCGGCCTCGTCCAGCGTGATGAAGGCATTCAGATCGGCCCGCGACTTCGCGCGCTGCAGGTAGGCCGTCACCAGTGCCTCGCTCGACAGGGCCCCCTTGCAGATCTGCGAGGCCGCCTCCGACGCGGTCATCGCATCGATGTCGATCGACTGGCCGACGGCTGCAGCCGGCAATCCGAGCGTGGCCAGCAGGAAAGTGCACGCGGCGCGACGGTTCATAATGGAGGCTCCGGGAACGAGGGCGGACTGTTTCATTGTGCCCGATCGGACAAGACAGGAAACCATCCAGCATGATTTCGAGTGTGATCAGACCGTCGATGCTGTTGCGCGGCATCGCGATGGCCGGCCTGCTGGCCGGCTGCGCACCGGCCGACGGGCCCTCGGAGGCCGCGCGCGCAACGGCCTCGGCTCGCCGGGGCGAGCTGGCCGCGGTCACGACCGTGGCCGTGATCCCGAAGGCCGCCACCGACGCGGCGAACGCCGCCGCGCAGTGGCAGGCGCTGACCGGCCCGGCGCTGTGCGACGTGACGGTCAAGTCGATCGTGCACGGCACCGTGGGTCCCAAGGGCGGGCCGGCCCGCGTTTCCGGCGCGCTGCTGGTGCCCGGTGGCGAGTGCCGCGGCCCGTTTCCGCTCGTCGCCTACGCGCGCGGCACCGAGACCGACCGCCGGCGCACGATGGCCTCGACCACCGATCGCGAGACGCAGCTGCTCATCGGCATGCTCGCGGCGCGCGGTTACGTCGTCGTGGCCACCGACTACCTGGGCTACGCGCAGTCCGACTTCCCCTACCACCCGTACCTCGACGCCGACAGCGAGGCCAGCACGGTGATCGACTCGATCCGCGCGGCGCGCAACGCGGCGGCCGACGCCGGCGTGCCGCTCAACGGCCGGGTGCTTGCGACCGGCTATTCGCAGGGCGGGCACGCCGCGCTGGCCGCGCACCGGGCGATCGAGCGCGACGCGCCGCCCGACCTCGGGATCGACGCCAGCGGCCCGATGTCGGGTCCCTACGACCTGGCGCTGACTTTCGTGGCCGGCGCATCGGTGCTGCCGTCGCTGGCCAGCGACGGGACCACCACCGGCGAGAACCGGGTGCGGATCGAACTCGCCGACCTGGTGAGCGAGCTGGCGGTGGCGTTCGGCAACGGCCCCGTGGTCGGCGAGCTCACGCGCAGGCAATCGGTGATCGGATGGCGGCCCGTTGCGCCGGTGCTGCTGTGCGGCGGCTCGCGCGACCTGGTGGTGGGCTACGCCAACACGCTGCGCGCGGCCGCGGACTTCCGCGCCCGCGGCGCAACCGGCGTGACGGTCGTGGACGTCGAGCAGGAGCCGAGCTTCGCGCCGATGCTGCCGCCCGCGGACGCGCCCGCCGCCACGCTGACGAAGTACCACGCCGGGGTCGTGCCGCCGCTGTGCCTGCAGATCGTGCGCGACCGGCAGTTCGC
>CAYGZN010000072.1:0-10848 GCA_964354355.1 uncultured Burkholderiaceae bacterium
CCACCGCCGACGTCGTCGTCTTCGACGAGGCGCACCAGCTGCCCGAGGTAGCCACCGAGTTCTTCGGCGAGTCGGTCTCGACGCGGCAAGTCGTCGAGCTGGCGCGCGACGTGCTGCGCGCGGGGCTCGTCGAGGCCGCCGACGCGGCGGACTGGCGCGCGCTGGCCGCGCGGCTGGAGCGGTCGGCCCGCGAGCTGCGGCTGGCCTTCGGCGAACGAGCGGGCGGTCGCGGCCTGGTGCAGCGGATTGCCGTCGAGCAGCTGCGGGCGATGGGCGTGCTGCACGAGGCGATCGACGAAGTCGCGGCCGACCTGGCCTCGTTCGGTGCGATCGCCGCCCTGAATGCCGGGCGCAGCCTGGAGCTGGACCGGTGCGGCCACCGGGCGGCCGAGCAGGCAGACCGCCTGCGCCGCTGGCGCGACGCGGTATTCGGTCCGGCGCCCGATCCGGCCGGCGTGGAACCGGTGCCGGATCCGCATGGCGTGGAAGCGGTACGTGATTCGGGCGGCGTGGAACCGGCGCCGGCGCGCGAGGCGGATCCCGCAGTCGCCTGGGCGGAGGTCGGCGCGCAGTACGCCAGCCTGCGGCGCACGCCGCTGTCGGTCGCCGCCGCTTTCACGCGCCATCGCACCGGCCCGCCGCGGGCCTGGGTCTTCGTGTCGGCGACGCTGTCGCTGGGCGACGACTTCTCGCACTTCGTCGATGCGCTGGGGCTGGGCGACGCGCGCTGCGAACGCTGGGACAGTCCGTTCGACTTCCAGCGGCAGGCCGCGCTGTGGATCCCCCGAGACGTCGGCGATGCGGGGTCCGCGCAGTTCCCCACCCGAATGGTCGACGCCGTGTGGCCGCTGCTGGTCGCCAACGCCGGGCGCGCGTTCGTGCTGTGCACGACGTTGCGCTCGATGCGCGAGGCAGGCCAGCGGCTCGTCGAGCTCGATCGCTCGCACCGAACGGGCCTGACGGTGCTCGTGCAGGGCGACGCCCCGCGTCACGAACTGCTGCGCCGGTTCCGGGACGCCCCGGCACCGGTGCTGGTCGGCAGTGCCGGGTTCTGGGAGGGCGTCGACGTGACCGGTGACGCGCTGTCGATCGTGGTCATCGACAAGCTGCCGTTTGCGCCGCCCGACGATCCGGTCATCAAGGCGCGGTGCGACGCGATGCGTCGGGCCGGCCGTGACCCGTTCTCGGAGTTCCAGCTGCCGGCGGCGGCGCTGGCGCTGAAGCAGGGTGCCGGGCGCCTGATCCGCTCCGAAACCGACCGCGGCGTGCTCGTCGTCTGCGATCAGCGGCTGGCCAGCCGCTCGTACGGCCGGCGGCTGCTGAACAGCCTGCCGCCATTCGCGCGGGTCGAGTCGGCCGAGCAGGCGCTGGGCTATCTTCCGGGCGCGGCGCGGCCGGGCTGAGTCAGCGGGCGCGGCGAACCGCGCCAGGCAAGCCGGTTCAGCGCCAGACCTCCCACCACGAGCGATCGTCGACCCGCACGCCCTGCGTGAGCAGGTGGCTGTCGGGATAGTTCTTGAGGAAGACGCGCTCGGTGTCGGCACGCAGCTCCTCGAGCTGCAGCTTCTCGTAGGACTTGAGCATCAGGTACAGCGCCTCTTCGACGGCGGGCGTCTGCGGATACTGCTGCAGCACGGTCTGGGCCCGGCCGACCGCGGCGACGTAGGCGCCCCTAAGGTAGTAGTAGCGCGCGATGTGCGCCTCGCCCGCGGCCATCGCGTTGACGAGATACTTCATCCGCGCGGCCGAGTCGTCGTAGTACTTGCTGTTCGGGAAGCGCGTGACGACCTGGCGGAACGATTCGAACGATTCCCGCGCCGCGCGCTGGTCGCGCTCGGACAGGTCCTGGCCGCCGAACCGTGCCATGAAGCCCTGTTCTTCGTTGAAGTTGATCAGTCCCTTCAGGTAGTACGCGTAGTCGAGGAATTCGCTGGTGGGGTGCAGGCGCACGAAGCGCTCGACCGCGACCAGCGCCTCGGTGCGGTTGTTGTCCTTGTAGTACGCGAACGCGCTGTCGATCTGGGCCTGCTGCGCCCAGGCGCCGAACGGGTAGCGTGACTCGAGCTTGGCCAGCAGCTTGATCGCCTCGGAGTATTTGCCCGAGGACATCTCGTCCTTGGCCTCCGCATATAATTGCTGCGGAGTCATGTTGGCGGTCCGGTCGGGCGGCTCGCTGCCGAATATCCCGCACCCCGCAAGCCCGAACAGCAGCGTCAGCAACGACAGCCGACGGATCAATGGGCGAATGCCGTCCATGAGCGCCTTCCATGCAACGTCGAATCGCCGATTATAGCGAAGCGCCCCGCGGCGCCCCGGCGAGCGACCCCGTCGAGGGCTCGGGGCGCGCGCAGCGCGGCGACGAGGCGGGCGACGCGGTCTGTGTGCTGTCGGCGCGCGACGGGACCGGCACGCGGGTCGACCGGTTCGTTGCGACAGCGCTGCCCCAGTACTCGCGGACCCGCATCCAGCGCTGGCTGTCGCTCGGGGCCGTCACCGTCGACGGCGCGCAGGTGCTGCCGCGCCACCGGCTCACGGGTCTGGAGCAGATCGAGGTCACGCCGCTGCCGAGCGAGGCCGAGCAGGCGTTCGAGCCCGATCCGGTGGCGCTGTGCGTGGTCCACGAGGACAGCGACCTGATGGTGCTGGACAAGCCGCCGGGGCTGGTCGTGCACCCGGCGCCGGGCAACTGGCGCGGCACGCTGATGAACGGGCTGCTGCACGCGCGGCCCGACTCGGCGCGGCTGCCGCGCGCCGGGATCGTGCATCGCCTGGACAAGGACACGAGCGGACTGATGATGGTGGCGCGCACCGAACGCGCATTCGAGGCGCTGGTCCGGATGCTGGCCGCTCGGGATGTCGAACGTCACTACCTGGCGCTGGTCGACGGCGCTGCGGCGGCGCACCTGCGCATCGATTCGGCAATCGGCCGCGATCCGCGCGACCGCCTGCGGATGGCCGTCGTTGCGCCCGAGCGCGGCAAGCCGGCGGTCACGCACTGCCGGCTGCTCGCCAGCGCGCGCGACGGACTCCGCGCGCTGTCGCTGCTCGAATGCCGGCTCGAAACCGGTCGCACGCATCAGATCCGCGTGCATCTGGCCAGTCGCGGCCACCCGCTGGTCGGCGATCGCCTGTACGGCGGCCGGCCCTGCCGCGGCTTCGAGCGGCAGGCGTTGCACGCGTGGCGGCTGCGGTTCGCGCACCCGCGCACGGGTTCCGTGCTGGATATCGCCGCAGCGCCGCCGGCCGACTTCGCGCAGCTGATCGAGTCGCTGGAGTTGGGCGATGCGCTGCGTCGGGTGCTCGCCTCGGCCGAGGCACGATGATCGGTCCGCCGCCGGACTGGATCGTGCCGCGCTGGCCGGGCGGCGCGGCGGTTCGCGTGCTGTCGACCACGCGCGCCGGCGGTGTCAGCGTCGGTCGATTCGCCGGCCCGCACGGTGCAGGCGGCCTGAACCTGGCCCGACACGTCGGCGACGAGCCCGACGCCGTCGCGCGCAACCGCGCCGTGCTGGGCCGGCACGTGCCGGGTCCGCCCGTCTGGCTCGAGCAGGTGCATGGCATCTCAGTGTTCGAGCCGGACACAGTCGAGGCGGCGCCGTCGCCAGCCGATGCCGACCCCGCCTCGCCCGGGCTCGCAGCCCCCGTGGCCGATGCGGCGGTCACGTCGCGGCCCGGGCAGGTGCTGGCGGTTCTGACTGCCGATTGCCTGCCGGTCGTGCTCGCCGACGCGCACGCGGCGGCGGTGGGCGTCGCGCACGCGGGCTGGCGCGGGCTTGCCGCGGGCGTGCTCGAGGCCACGGTGTCGGCGCTGCGGGCCCGCGCCGGGTGGGGCTCGGCGGTCACCGCGTGGCTGGGTCCTGCGATCGGGCCCGAGGCTTTCGAGGTCGGCGCGGACGTGCTGCAGGCGTTCTGCGATCGCGACCCGCGGTGTCGCGCGGCCTTTCGCCCCGGGCGCGCTGCCGGCAAGTGGTGGTGCGACCTGTACGCGCTGGCCAGGATGCGGCTGGCCGACGCGGGCGTCGTCGACGTGCACGGCGGCGGGTACTGCACGGTGAACGAGGCGGCACGGTTCTATTCGTTCCGGCGCGACGGCGTCACCGGCCGCATGGCGACGCTCGCCTGGCTGGAGCGCGACGCTGAGGATCTCGCGTCCTCGGACCACGGCGCGCAGGACCACGGTGCGCAGGACCACGGCGCGCAGGACCACGGCCGTGCAATTGACGCGGAGTAGGGCGCCATGCAAGATTCGCGAAAGGTCCAGCGACGACAATCCGGGGCCCCCAACCCCCAGAGGTGACCATGGCCGCTGCACGGCAATCGCGCGGATCGAAGCCCGCCGCCAAGACCCGCGCCAAGGCAGGCAGCACGACCGGCGCCCGGGCAGGCGTGAAGGCGCGCGCCGCGGTGCCCGTCCCGCGGTCCGAGCCGGCGCGGAGTTCGGCACCGGTGGGCACGCGGCGATCGACCGCGACCCGACCACCCGGTGCGCCCGTCGCAGGGTCGCAGTCCGGTCGGCCTGCTGCGGCCGCCTCGCGTCCGGCCGCCTCCGGTCCCGCCAACTCCGGTCGCGCCGCCTCCGGTCCGCCCCCGCTCGAGGCGGCGGCCGCCGCGGCCCACGGATTGGCCGCCAGCGCGCTGGCGGCCACCGGTGCGATGCCCGCAGCGCTGCCGGCGTGGTCGATCGATCCCGCCCGGATCGTGGCGCTGCAGAACGACTACACGGCACGCCTGCAGCAGCTGTGGGCGGACTTCATGTCGCCCGATGCCGCGGCCCCGAAGCTGTCCGACAAGCGGTTCGCCGGGTCGGCCTGGACCGAGCAGAAGCCGTTCGCGTGGAATGCCGCGCTGTACCTGCTCAACGCCGACTTCATGCAGAAGATGGCCGAGTCGGTCGAATCGGACGGCAAGACGCGTGAACGCATCCGCTTCTACACGCAGCAGTTCCTCGACGCGCTCTCGCCGGCGAACTTCCTGACGACCAACCCCGAGGTTCAGCGCAAGGTGCTCGACACCCGGGGCGAGAGCCTGCGCAAGGGGATCGAGAATTTCCTGCACGACCTGGGCCAGGGCCACATCTCGCAGACCGACGAACGGGCGTTCGAGGTCGGCCGCAACGTGGGCACGTCGCCCGGCGGCGTGGTGTTCCGCAACGACATCATCGAGCTGATCCAGTACGCGCCCAGCACCGACAAGGTGGGCGAACGGCCTCTGCTGCTGGTGCCGCCGTTCATCAACAAGTTCTACATCCTCGACCTGCAGCCCGACAACTCGTTCGTCGCACACGCCGTGTCCCGCGGGCACACGGTGTTCATGGTGTCGTGGCGCAATCCGGGTCCCGATCAGGGCAAGCTGACCTGGGACGACTACGTGTCCCGGGGCGTGGTCGAGGCGATCGAGCAGGTCAAGGCGATTTCGCGCCAGCCCAGGATCAACGCGCTGGGCTTTTGCGTCGGCGGCACGATCCTCGCCGCGACGCTGGCGGCGCTGGCCGACGCGGGCGAGTTCCCGGTCGAGTCCATGACGCTGATGACCACGCTGCTGGACTTCGAGGAGCCAGGGGTGCTGGGGGTGTTCATCGACCCCGCCCACGTCGCGTACCGGGAGCAGACCCTCGCCGACGGCGGGCTCATGACCGGGCGCGAACTGGCCGGCACGTTCTCGTTCCTGCGGCCCAACGACCTGGTCTGGAACTACGTGGTCGCGAACTACCTCAAGGGCGAGTCGCCGCCGCCGTTCGACCTGCTGTACTGGAATTCGGACGGCACCAACCTGCCGGGGCCGTTGTACTGCTGGTATCTGCGGCACATGTACCTCCAGAACGAGCTGCGCATCCCGAACCGGCTGACGACGATCGGCCACCGCATCGACCTGGGCGCCATCGACGTGCCGACCTTCATCTTCAGCGCGCGCGAGGACCACATCGTGCCGTGGCGGGCCGGGTACGCGTCGACCCAGCTGCTGTCGAACGATCTGCGCTTCGTGCTCGGGGCCAGCGGCCACATCGCCGGCGCGATCAATCCGGTGTCGCGCAACAAGCGCAGCTATTGGGTCGGCGAGTCGCTGCCGCCGTCCCCGGACGACTGGCTGGCGTCGGCCACCGAGCGTCCGGGCAGCTGGTGGGCGGCCTGGGCCGACTGGCTGGAGCCGTTCCGGGGCGCGCTCAGGCCCGCTCCGGCTCGCCTGGGCGACGCCGCCCACCCGGTTCTGGAGCCGGCGCCGGGGACGTATGTCAAGATAAAGGCCAGCTGATTTCCCTGTACAGTAGCCCTGTTCCTTCAACATCCACAGACAAAATGCCCCGGGGAGCCGGGGCGGCGGAGACAAGACACATGAGCAAGCGCCTGGCGTACGTCACGGGTGGCATGGGCGGAATCGGCACCGCGATCTGCCGCAAGTTCCACGACATCGGCTACACGGTGATTGCCGGCTGCGGCCCGACCCGCAACTTCGACAAGTGGCTGTCCGAGCAGAAGGCCGACGGTTACACGTTCTACGCGTCGGTCGGCAACGTCTCCGACTGGGATTCGACCAAGGCGGCGTTCGACAAGGTGAAAGCCGAGCACGGCAACCCGGAAATCCTGGTGAACAATGCCGGCATCACGCGCGACGGGGTGTTCCGCAAGATGTCGCTCGACGACTGGAACGCGGTCATCTCCACCAATCTCAACAGCCTGTTCTGCGTGACCAAGCAGGTCATCGACGGCATGCTCGACAAGGGCTGGGGCCGGATCATCAACATCTCGTCGGTCAACGGCGAGAAGGGCCAGTTCGGCCAGACGAACTACTCGGCGGCCAAGGCCGGCATGCACGGGTTCACGATGGCGCTCGCCCAGGAGGTCGCGAGCAAGGGTGTGACGGTCAACACCGTGTCGCCGGGGTACATCGCGACCGACATGGTGATGGCAGTCCGGGAGGACGTGCGCGAGAAGATCATCGCCACGATCCCCGTCAAGCGCTTCGGCAAGGCCGAGGAAATCGGCTCCATCTGCGGCTGGCTCGCCAGCGAGGATGCGGGCTTCACCACCGGTGCGGACTTCTCCTGCAACGGTGGTCTGCACATGGGCTGAGGACATGGCGATTCGCCTGATCAAGAAATACCCGAACCGCCGGCTGTACGACACGCAGACCAGCGCCTACATCACGCTGGCCGACGTCAAGCTGCTGGTGCTCGAAAACGAGGACTTCAAGGTCGTCGACGCCAAGAGCGACGAGGACCTCACGCGCAGCATCCTGCTGCAGATCATTCTCGAGGAGGAGGCCAGCGGCGCGCCGCTGTTCTCCTCGCAGATGCTGTCGCAGATCATCCGCTTCTACGGGCACGCGATGCAGGGGATGATGGGCGCCTACCTCGAGAAGACCATGCAGGCCTTCATCGAGATCCAGAACAAGTTCCAGGAGCAGTCCAAGGTCTTCTACGACGGCAAGAACCTGCCCAGTCCCGAGTTGTGGACGCAGTTCATGCAGGTCCAGGCGCCGATGATCCAGGGCATGATGAGCCACTACATCGACCAGTCCAAGAACCTGTTCGTGCAGATGCAGGAGCAGATGCAGCAGCAGGCCCGGTCGGTGTTCCAGAACTTCCCGTTCCCGGGCCAGCAGAACGGCCCCGGCGACAAGAAGTAGAGGCCCGGGCTGCTGGCGGCGCCGGGGGCGGGCGCAACGAGGTGGCCACCGGTCGCGCAGCAGCGACTCGCGCGAGCCCGTCACGCGCGAACGCGTCACGCGCGGGCCCGTCGCACGCGGGCCCGTCGCACGAGGGTTCCCGCGCGAAGTCAGGCGGCTCGCCCGCGCGAGCGCCACGGGTCGGTTTCGTGTCGCTGGGCTGCCCCAAGGCACTGGTGGACTCCGAGCGCATCGTGACCCAGCTGCGCGCCGAGGGCTACGTCATCGCACCCAGCTACCACGACTCCGACCTGGTCGTGGTCAACACCTGCGGCTTCATCGACGACGCGGTCCAGGAATCGCTGGACGCGATCGGCGAGGCGCTGGCCGAGAACGGCCGCGTCATCGTGACCGGCTGCCTGGGGGCGCGCCGCGCCGAGGGCGGCGGTACGCTGGTCGCGCGGGTCCACCCGAAGGTGCTTGCGGTCACCGGCCCGCACGCGCTCGAGGAGGTCATGGGACACGTGCACGCGCACCTGGCGCGGCCGCACGATCCGTTCGCCGACCTGGTGCCGGCCGCCGGCCTGAAGCTGACCCCGAGGCACTACGCGTACCTGAAGATCTCCGAGGGCTGCAACCACCGCTGCAGCTTCTGCATCATCCCGTCGATGCGCGGGGACCTGGTCAGCCGGCCGATCGGCGAGGTGGTGCTCGAGGCTCGGGCGCTGCTGGCGGGCGGCGTGCGCGAGTTGCTCGTGATCTCGCAGGACACCAGCGCGTACGGCGTGGACGTGCGCTACCGGACCGGCTTCGTCGACGGCCGCCCCGTGCGCACGCGCATGGCCGAGCTGTGCAGGGAGCTGGGCGCGCTGGCCCGCGAGCACGACGCGTGGGTCCGCCTGCACTACGTCTACCCGTATCCGCACGTCGACGAGGTGCTGCCGCTGATGGCCGAGGGGCTGCTGCTGCCGTACCTGGACGTGCCGTTCCAGCACGCGCACCCGGCGGTGCTCAAGCGCATGAAGCGCCCGGCCAGCGGCGAGCGCAACATCGAGCGCGTGCGCGCGTGGCGCGCGGCGGTTCCGGACCTGACGATCCGCAGCACGTTCATCGCAGGGTTTCCGGGCGAGACCGAAGCGCAGTTCGAGTACCTGCTTGATTTCCTGCGCGAGGCGCAGCTCGATCGCGTCGGCTGCTTCGCCTACTCGCCGGTCGAGGGCGCGGCGGCCAACGCGCTGGACGGCGCGCTGCCCGAGGCCGTGCGCGAGGAGCGCCGGCAGCGGTTCATGGCCGTGCAGGCCGACATCAGCCGGGCCCGGCTGGCGCGCAAGGTCGGGCGCACGCTGCGCGCGCTGGTCGACGCAGCGGGCCCGCAGGGGATCGTCGCGCGCACATCGGCCGACGCGCCCGAGATCGACGGCGTCGTGCACGCGGCACCGGCGCGCGGCGTGCGCACCGGCCAGTTCGTGACGGTGCGCATCGATTCGTCCGACGAGCACGACCTGTTCGGGTCCGTGCTCGAGCATTCACCGACCCGCAAGGAGGAGCCATGACGTCACCCACGAAGTACCTGCTGTCCGAAGACCGGATTCCGAAGCGCTGGTACAACATCCAGGCCGATCTGCCCAAGCCGCTGCCGCCGGTGCTCCATCCGGGCACCCTCAAGCCGGTGGGCCCGGACGACCTGGCGCCGCTGTTCCCGATGGAACTGATCATGCAGGAGGTGACCACCGAGCGCGAGGTCGAGATCCCGGAACCGGTGCGCGACGTGTATCGCCTGTGGCGCCCCGCGCCGCTGTACCGGGCGCACCGGCTCGAGAAGGCGCTCGGCACGCCCGCGAAGATCTACTACAAGTACGAAGGCGTGAGCCCGGCCGGTTCGCACAAGCCCAACACGGCGGTCGCGCAGGCCTTCTACAACAAGCAGGCCGGCGTCAAGCGACTGAGCACCGAGACCGGCGCCGGCCAGTGGGGCTCGTCGCTGGCGTTCGCCGGGTCCCTGTTCGGCCTGGACGTCACCGTGTTCCAGGTCCGCGTGTCCTACGACCAGAAGCCGTACCGACGCGCGCTGATGGAGACCTATGGCGCGCGCTGCATCGCCTCGCCGTCGCCCGAGACGCAGTTCGGCCGAAGCGTGCTCGAGAAGGACCCGAAGCACCCGGGCAGCCTGGGCATCGCGATCTCCGAGGCCGTCGAGGTGGCCGCGCAGCGCGACGACACCAAGTACGCGCTGGGCTCGGTGCTCAACCACGTGCTGCTGCACCAGACGATCATCGGGCTCGAGGCGATGGAGCAGATGCAGATGGCCGACGCCTGGCCGGACGTCGTCGTGGGCTGCACCGGAGGCGGCTCGAACTTCGCCGGCATCGCGTTTCCGTTCATCGGCGAGGGCCTGCGCGGCGGTCGCAAGCCGCGCATCGTCGCGGTCGAGCCAGCCGCGTGCCCGTCGCTGACGCGAGGCCGTTACGCCTACGACTTCGGCGACACGGGCCACATGACGCCGCTGGCCAAGATGCACACGCTCGGCTCGACGTTCACGCCACCCGGCTTCCACGCGGGCGGGCTGCGATACCACGGCATGGCGCCGCTGATCTCGCACCTCAAGGAGATCGGCCTGCTCGAGGCCACCGCATACCAGCAGACCGAGTGCTTTGCCGCGGGCGTGCTGTTCGCGCGCAACGAAGGCATCCTGCCGGCCCCCGAGGCGAACCACGCGGTCAAGGGCGCGATCGAGGAGGCGCTGCGCTGCAAGCGCGAGGGCCGCGCCGAGACGATCCTGTTCAACCTGTGCGGCCACGGCCACTTCGACATGCAGGCCTACATGGACTTCGCCGCCGGCAAGCTGCAGGACCTGAAGTACAGCGAGCAAGAGCTGGCGATGGCGCTGGCGGGGCTGCCGAGCGTGCCGGAGCCTGCTTGACGCTGGGCCGCTACCTGGGCGTCGCGCGCTCGCT
Organism: uncultured Burkholderiaceae bacterium; assembly: GCA_964354355.1. Taxonomy (GTDB): domain Bacteria; phylum Pseudomonadota; class Gammaproteobacteria; order Burkholderiales; family Burkholderiaceae_E; genus CAYGZN01. Next base: position 10,557 of record CAYGZN010000072.1, read on the forward strand.
GGGCCTGTACTACGGGATTCCGCTGCGCGCGCGCCGGATGCGGCGCTTCTACGCGGGCTTCGTGCCCGCAAACGGGTTGTGCTTCGACGTCGGTGCGCACGCCGGCAACCGCGTGCGCTGCTGGCGGTCGCTCGGCGCGCGCGTGGTCGCCGTCGAACCGCAGCCTGATTTCGTACGCATCCTGCAGCGCTTGTTCGGCCGCGATCCGGGCGTCACCGTGCTCGCCACCGCGCTCGGTGCCGCCGACGGCGAGGCCCGGCTTGCCTTTCTCAGGAGCCGTGTCGCGCTCCGT
>CAYGZN010000073.1:0-6882 GCA_964354355.1 uncultured Burkholderiaceae bacterium
CTGCGAATCAGCCACTACGGGCGCCAGAACGACGAGACCACCGAACGCACGATCTCGCCGCAGCAGCTGATCTACTACCGCGACAACTGGTACGTGCTGGCGTGGTGCCACCTGCGCCAGGACGTTCGCAGCTTCGCGATCGACGCGATCATGCGGGCCGAGCTGCTCGACACGCCCGCGCGCGAGGTCCCGGGCGCGCAGCTGTCCGAGCTGATGGAAAGCGGCTACGGCATCTTCTCCGGGCGCGAGGTCACGTGGGCCACGCTGCGGTTCTCGCCCGAGCGCGCACGCTGGGTATCGGCCGAGGCCTGGCACCCGCGACAGCGGGGCCGGTTCGACGACTCGGGCCACTGGCTGCTCGAGGTTCCGTACAACGACCCGCGCGAGCTGATGATGGACGTCCTCAAGCACGGCGCCGGGGTCGAGGTGCTCGCGCCGCCCGCACTGCGCCGGCGGGTCGCCCGGGAGATCGAGGCCGCAGGCACTGCCTATCGTTGATGGCCGCTGCGGGTGCCGGGCACACGGGGCGGGCGCACGGGGGCGCACGGGACCGGTGGCTCACGTCCTGAGCCACCGGGGCGACAGACTGTCCGCATCGTCTGCCGATCCCACGAAAGGACCCCCCATGCTGCACGCTGCCCTGCGCACCTTACGCCGTCCCGGCCGTCCTTCCCGCACTCGCGCACGGCTCGCAGCGCTGCTGCGGGGCCTGCGCTCGGTGCTGGTTGCCGCCGACCCGCCCGTGGCGGCGCGCGTCGCGCGTCGCGCGCAATTGCGCCCCGTGGCCGCCTACGTGCCGTACGACCGGCCGACCTACCAGCGCCGCGGCTTGCACATCCCGGAACTCGACGCGGGCGGTTGCGGCGCGCACCGGGGATAGAATCCGGCATGCCCGCGCCAGCGCCTGCCCCGTCCGCAGCACCTGCCACGCCCGCAGCACCTGTGTCGGCCTCGGCGACCGCCGGCGGACCGCGGCGCGCTCCGGCCGTACCGCGTTGAGGATCGGCTTCGGCACCGGCCTGCTGCTGGCACTGGTCGCGGCGGTGATCTGGGGCACGCAGTTCCCGGTCGCCAAGTCCGCGTTCCCGTATGTCGACGCTTTCCACCTGACCGCCAGCCGCTACGCGATCGGCGTGCTGCTGCTGCTGGCGTGGCTGGTGCGCCAGGAGGGGCTGCAGGCGCTGCGCTACGAAGGCCGCGGGCGCCACGCCGCCTGGATCGGGTTGGTGGGCATGACCGGATCGCCGTCGCTGGTGTTCGCCGGGCTGATGCTGTCGCGTCCGGAGGTCATTGCGGTGATCGTCGCGACGCAGCCCGCGATGACCGCACTGGCCGAGTGGCGCATGCGCGGGCGCCGCCCGGCGCGCTTCACGCTGGCGTGCGTGGCGGTGGCGTTCGTCGGCGTGGTCACCGTCGTCACGCGCTGGAGCGTCACGTTGGCGCCCCACGGGCTGGAGCTGGTCGGCGACTTGATGGCGCTGGCCGGCGCCTTCTGCTGGGTCGTCTACACGATGGCGACCGAGCGCTTTCGCGGCTGGTCGGTGCTGCGATTCACGACGCTGACGATGCTGCCCGGCGTGCTGGCCAACCTCGTGCTGGCCGGCGCACTGGTGGCCGCGGGCGTCATCGCGTTTCCAGCGGGGGCCGCCTGGCAGGCTGCGGCCCCGCAGCTCGCTTACCTTGCGGTGGTCGGCGTGGTCGCCTCGATGGTGATGTGGAACGCCGGCACCCAGCGCATCGGTGCGCTCAATGCCGTGCTGTTCCTCAATCTGATCCCGCTGGTGACGTTCTTCATCGGCTGGCTGCAGGGCGCGCGGTTTGCGCCGATCGAGCTGGCCGGTGCGGCGGCCGTCATCGGCGCGCTGGTGGCCAACAACCTGTACCTGCGCCGGGCGCGGGCAGCACCCACCGGCGCCGCGGCGTCGCGCGGTGCGTCGTGACGCGCCCGCCCGCCGTTCACGACGGCGGCAGGGTCCGCGCGGCCGCGGACTCGACCCAGATCGCAAGATCGTCGAGCACGACGGTGACGGCCTTGCCGGCTGCCTGTGCGGCGCCGCGCGCGTCGTTGCTGAACGACTGCACGGACTCGGTGAACGTGTGGCGGGCAATGAACGTCCGGCTGCGCCAGTCGATCAGCTCGCCGTGGACGGAGATGGTGGTGCGGCTCGGGGTGAACGAACCGTCGTAGAACAGCTCGTCCAGCCGAAGCGTCAGCAGCAGGTCGCCGCGAACCCCCGACGTGCTCGGGGCCACCGCCCGGAAGGCGCCGCTGCGCGCAAGCCGGCGCTCGGCGAGCACCAGCAGGCGCCGCACCGGCCGCTCGGTCCAGTTCGCGTACTGGAAGTAGGCGCGACTGACACCGTCGGCGCTGAACACCATCCGGTCGCTGTCGAACATGGACTGGGAGGCGCCCGCGGTGAGCAGCAGCACGCGATCGATCCGCGGCGCCGGCCCTGCCGCCGCCGCCGCGGCGGGCCTGGGCGAGTCCGCAGGCCGTTCGTCGGACGCCCCGGGTCGGGCCAGTGGTGCGGCGGGCTTCAGGTCGTCGAGCGCGTAGAACTCCTGGCGCGGCGAGCTGTTCAGCGCGCAGCCGCCCAGCGACGCGACCGACGGCGAGGCGATCGCGAGCAGGCCGCCGAGCCGTCGAACGGCCCGTCGACGATCGAAAGCGGGCAACCGTGCGTGCGCGGACATCAACGATCCTCCCCGGGGCCTTTCTGGCTCGCACTCGAGCCCAGCAGCGCGGCTTTCGGGTCCTGCAGCCGGTCGACGGCGCGCGTGACCAGCTCGATGCTCGCGCGCAGTTCCTCCGACGTCGACCGCAGGTCGTGCAGACCGATGTCGATCGCGTCGTCGGTGCGCCGCGCCAGGTTCGCGGTGTCCTTCTCGAGGCGGCCCATCGACTGGACCAGCTCGCGCTCGAGCCGGTTGGTTGCCTGCGTGAATTCGCGCAGCGACGTCTGCGCTTCAAGAAGCGTTGCGCCGGCACTGCTGGACAGGGGTGCGACGCCGTCGGCCACCCGGTCGACCGACTTGGCGATGCTGCGCCCCGACTGCTGGAACGCGACGGCCGTGTCCTGGATGCTTCGCGCGGTGCTGTCGAGCCGGTCCAGCCGCTCGCTCAATCCCTTGGAAAGGTCCCGGATCGCCAGCAGCGTCTCGGAGAACGCGGCCTGGTTGTCGGGTCCGAACACGCTGTTCAGGTTGTTCAGCGTCGTGTCCGCCGACACGGCCAGGCGGCTGACGGCATCGGCGATCTGATCCAGGTTGGACGTCCCCTCGGGAATGACCGGGAAGCGCTCGCCCTCGGGCACCTTGACCAGCTCGGGGCCCGGAACACCCGGCGTCTCGAGGTTGATCCGCGCGATGCCCGTCAGCACGTTGCGGGCGACCACGGCCTTGGTGTTCTCGCTGACCGGGGTCTCGCGGGTCACGCGGATCCGGACATTGACGCGGTTGATGTTGTCGCGCGTGATCGTGTACTGCTCGACCCGCCCGACCGTCACGCCGCGCATGTTCACGTCCCCGCCGACCTGAAGGCCCTCCAGCGACTGCCGCTCGAAGTACACGGTGTAGAACCGGAAGTCCGAAGCCCGGCCCGTGCTGGTCAGCCACACGAACGCGAGCGAAGCGGCCGCGATCAGCGCGAGCAGCGTGGCACCGATGACCGTGTAGCGGGTTTCAGGCTCCATCGACGTTGCGGCCCGCGGGCCGCTCTCCAGGGTCTGGCATGGTGATGCGCGAGGAAAAGTAGGATTGTATCCACGGGTCGTCCACCCGGGTGACCTCGTCGGCCGTGCCGTCGGCCATCACCTTGCCGTTGCCCAGCACGACGATTCGTCGGGCGATCGTCAGCAGCGTGTCGAGGTCGTGCGTGACGACCAGCACCGTGATGCCCAGGTCCTGGTTCAGGAAGGCCAGCAACTGATCGAATGCCCGGGCGGTGATCGGGTCAAGTCCCGAGGTGGGCTCGTCCAGGAACAGCACCTCGGGTTCCAGCGCCAGCGCACGCGCGATCGCCGCGCGCTTCTTCATGCCGCCGGACAGCTGGCTGGGCATCTTGGTGCCGGTCTCGGGCGGCAGCCCGGCCAGCGACAGGCGCAGGTTGACCAGCCGGGGCAGCAGCTCGGGTGGCGTGTCGGTGTGCTCGAGCAGCGGCGTGGCGACGTTGGTCGCCACGTCCAGCGACGAGAACAGCGCGCCCTCCTGGAACAGCATGCCGAAGCGCCGGCGCGTGGCGGACAGTTCGTCCTCGGAGGCGTTCCACATGTCGGTGCCCAGCAGGCGGATCCGCCCGGCGGTGGGCGGCTGCAGCCCGAGGATCTCGCGAAGCAGCACCGACTTGCCGGTGCCGCTGCCCCCGATCATCGCCACCAGCTCGCCGCGGCGGATCTGCAGGCTCAGGTCCTCGTGAACCGTCTGCGACCCGAAGCGGGTCGTCACGCCGGCCACGTCGATGACGACGTCCGAGTCGGTCACAGCCCCATCGCCTGGAACAGCACCGCGAAGATCGCGTCGAGCAGGATCACCGCGACGATGCTCTGCACGACGGTGGACGTGGTGTTGATGCCGATCGAGCGCGTGTCGCGGCTCACGCTCAGCCCCATCGCGCAGCCGATCACGGCGATGAACAGCGCGAACACGGGGGACTTGCCCAGCCCGATCAGGTAGTGGCGCGAATCGAGCGCAACGTGCAGGCGCTCCAGGAAGGTCGCCGGGGTGACCTCGAGCATCGAGTTGGCCATCAGCATCGCCCCCCCGAGGCCCATGATGTCGCCCACGAACACCAGCAGCGGCAGCGCGATCACCAGTGCCAGGATTCGCGGCACGACCAGCACCTGGTCGGGCGACAGGCCCAGCGTGCGGATCGCGTCGATCTCCTCGGTGAGCTTCATCGTGCCGAGCTGGGCCGTGAATGCGGCGCCCGATCGGCCCGCGACGATCGTGGCCACGATCAGCGGCGAGAACTCGCGGGTCATGCCGAGCGCGACCCCGTCGACGACGAAGATGTTGGCGCCGTACTTCTCGGCCTGCAGCCCGAGCAGGTAGGCCATCACCACGCCGATCAGGAAGGTGACCAGTGCGACCACCGGGATTGCGGTCACGCAGACCTGCCCGAGCTGGGCGAACAGCTCGTGCCAGCGCAACGCGCGCGGCCGCGACACGCCGCGCCACAGCTCGACGAACGCGCGGCCCAGAAAGCTCACGTGTCCCAGCAGCAGCGTGCCCATGCCCTCGGTCGCCGCACCGAGCTGCGCCAGGGCACGCATCGGTCGGCGCAGGCGTGATGGGGTCGTTTCCGGCAGACGCGCACGCACCACCTCCACGATGCGTGCGTGGCGGGCGTCGAATCCACGCAGCGCCAGGGCAGGGACCTGCGCGCCGGCGTCCTGCAGCCCGGTCAGAAGCAGCAGCGCCCCCGCGGTGTCGATCTCCTGCAGCCCCGAACCGTCGATGACGGTCGGAATCGCGGCGCCGCTCGTACCCTCGGCCGTGGCCCCCGGCGCACCGGCGGCACCGGGCGCTGAGTCAGGTGCGCGCGCGATCGCCTGGGCGAGTTCGCGTGCGAGAGCACGCAGCCCGGCCAGGCGCCAGGCGCCCTGAAGGTGCAGCGCACATGCACCTGCTTGGTCTTCGATCCAGCAGGATCGGGTCGGCGATCCCATCGGGCAAGGCTATCACACGGGGTGCGAGGTCATCGAGCGCCGGTCCACGGGCCGGCTCACGCCTTGCCTGCGTGTTTGTCCCCGCTGTGCTTGCCGTGGTCCTTGCCGCCGTCCTTGTCGTGGTTCTTCTCGTGGCCGTGGTGGCCATTGTGGTGGTAGCCCCAGTGTTCGCTGTCCTCGTACAGCACCAGCTTGTCGGGATCCAGGCCCTTGCGCTTCTTCAGGTCGGCCAGAAGGGCGGCATCGCTCAGGTCCAGCGGATGCGACTTCGCCCAGTCGTGCTGCGCGGTCTCCTCCAGCCGCTTGACGGCCTGCGGGTCGTCGGTCTCGATCGCCAGCTCGCGCCGCGAGTCGAAGCTGCCGGGCGCGATGTTGATCGAGCCGATGATCGCCCGCTTGCTGTCGGCCAGCAGCATCTTGGCGTGCAGCTTCAGGTGCTTCAACGTGTGCACCTTGACCCCCACGTCCTGCAGGATGCGCAGGCCCCCGACGCCCTCGATCAGCTTGTCGGGCTTGAGCGAATGCGGCGGCTTGGCCAGGATGTGCACCTTGACGCCGCGGCGCGCCGCGCGCACCAGCCGCTCGATGATCACCTGGTCCTGGTAGCGCTCGTTCTGCAGCCACAGCGTGTGCTGGGTTGCGTCGATGAACGCGGCGATGCGCTGGCGCCCGTTGTTGGGGCACCAGATCAGCGGCGACTCCGGCTGCGGGGAGAAATCCTTGTGTTCCCAGTCGGCATCGAAGCAGGCCACCATTTCGGCGACTTCGTGGCTGCGGGTCGTGACGACCGCGTAGTCACGGGTCAGCGTCAGGTCCTTGGGTTCCCAATTCAACGATTCGACGAAGCCGGTCTTGTTGTCGATCACCATCGACTTCTGGTGCGTCAGGTCGAAGGCGGGGTTGCTGTCGCGCACCTCGATGCCCGCGTCGGTGAGCAGCTTGCGCGCTTCCTCGTTCTCGGACTCGCCGCTGCGCCGGGCGGGGTTGAGCATCACCCGGACTTTCACGCCACGCTTGTGAGCGGCGATCACCGCGTCGATCAGCGTGGTGTCGGTGAACAGGAACATGCGGATGTTCAGTGCCTTCGCAGCGCCGTTGATGGCGTCGATAATGGGCTTGGCCGTGTCATCGGGCAGGATGATCAGTGTGTGCGACATGTCGGGGCTTGCCTCGCGGTTGCCGGGTGTGTGTGCTACGGGTGCGTTTGCTGCGGGTG
>CAYGZN010000073.1:6982-10658 GCA_964354355.1 uncultured Burkholderiaceae bacterium
CGGGTGCGTGTGCTTCGGGTGCGTTCAGGCTGCGCGCTCAAGCCGGCGCGGTGCCCGGGTGGGGCGGTGGTGTTTCGAACTGGATCCGGTGCAGCTCGGCGTAGACGCCGCCGCGGGCGACCAGTTCGTCGTTGGTGCCTTCCTCGGCCACCACGCCGTCCTTGAGCACGATGATCTTGTCGGCGTCGCGCAGCGTGCTCAGCCGGTGCGCGATCATGATGACGGTGCGGCCCTTCATCAGCCGCTCCAGGCCTTCTATCACCAGCTTCTCCGACTCGGTGTCCAGTGCCGCCGTCGGTTCGTCCAGGATCATGATCGGGCTGTTGCGCAGCACCGCGCGGGCGATGCCGATGCGCTGGCGCTGGCCGCCCGACAGCGTGTCGCCGCGCTCGCCGACCGGCGAGTCGTAGCCGTGCGGCATCCGCGAGATGAACTCGTGCGCATTGGCGAGCCTGGCCGCGGCGACGACCTCGTCGTCGCTCGCGCCGGGCCGCCCGTAGGCGATGTTCTCGCGAATCGATCCGCGAAACAGCACCGTCTCCTGCAGCACGAAGCCGACCTTCGAGCGCAGCGAGGCCAGCGTGCAGGTGCAGATGTCGATGCCGTCGATCAGCACCCGCCCGCGGGCCGGGTCGTAGAAGCGCGGCAGCAGACTGACCACGGTGGACTTGCCGCTGCCGGTCGGCCCGACGATGCCCACCACCTGACCCGGCTCGATGGTGAAGTTCACGTCGGTCAGCACCAGCGGCTCGTTGCCGTACCCGAACGCCACGTGCTCGAACGTGATCGCGCCACGCACCGGGCCGAGTTCGATCGCGTCGGGGCGCTCGGGGATGATGTCGTCGGCGCTCAGGATGGTCTGGATCCGCTCCAGCGCGACCGTCGTCTGCGCGATTGCGCTGGTCATGCTGGCGAGGTCCTTGACCGGTTTGAAGAACTTGCTCAGGTAGGCGAGGTAGACCGTCAGCGCGCCGGCGGTCATCGTGCCGGCGACGATCAGTCCGGTGCCTTTCCACAGCACGATCGCGGTGCACAGTGCAACCACGATGCCCACCGCCGGGGACAGCAGCGACTTGACGCGGCGCGCCCTGAGTGCGGCGGCGACGGTGGCGTGGCTGGCCTCCTCCATGTGCCGGACCTCCAGGTCCTGGCGACCGAACGCCTTGACCGCGCGTACCGAGCCGAGCCCTTCCTGGACCACCGCGACCACTTCGCTCTGCTTGACCCGCACGTCGCGCGTCACCTCCTTGACGGCCTTCTTGAAGCGCAGCACGAACAGCAGCAGAAAGGGCGTGACGCCGACGGCGATCAGCGTGAAATCCCAGTCGAGCCAGAACATCAGGCCGAGCATGAAGACGATCGTCACCAGGTCGACGACGATGCCCAGCGTCGACGACGAGGCGAAGTCCTGCACGGTCGACACGTCGCCGGTGATGGTCGACATCAGCGTGCCGGTCTTGGCGTTGTCGTAGTAGCCCAGCGACAGCCGATGCAGGTGGGCGTAGATGCGGATGCGCAGGTCGTTGGCGACCCACTGCCCGATGCTGGTGGTGTAGTAGTTGTCGATGTAGGTGGCGATCGCGCCGACGATGGCGATCGCCAGCGTGGCCAAGCCCGCGAACACGGCCACGCCGATCGCGTGGCGGCCGATCCCCATGTCGTGCGCCCACGCCGCCCACGCGGGCAGCTGGTGCTTGCCGAGCGCATCGTCGAGCACGAGCTTCAGCGGCCACGGCGCGGCCAGGCTCATGGCGATCTCGACCAACATCGCCAGGAAGACGATCGCCAGCCAGACGCGGTAGGGCCGCAGCAGCTCGAGCACGAGCTTCGTCATCGACGTCTGCGGCGGGTGGGCTGCAGGCGCGGCGGGCGAAACGGCAGGTTGCCCAGGGGTTGGCTTGCTCTGCTTCATTCTTCGGCGCGTACGGATCCGGAGGCGATGGCCGATCGCGTGGCGTGTGGCGCCGGCAATCTTCGCACAGGACGGGCGCCTGGGTCACGCGGCCCGCCTATCGAGGCTGCGCGGCTCGACGTACAATGGCTGGCCATCGCCCGGTAACGAGCCTGCACGTGTCCACCCGGGACCGGTCGGGGTCGATTCTGATGCCCCTGCTCTGATGCCCCTGATCACACTGCTGCCACCCTTCTGGCTGATTCGCGTCGCGGTGGCCGCCGTCTGGCTCTACGAGGGGTTGTGGTGCAAGCTGCTGCGGGGCCAGCCGCACGAGTTCGAGGTCGTCAGGGCGGTTCCTTACTTCGGGCCGCGTTTCGGGGTGCCGTTCCTGTACGGGCTGGGCGTGGTCGAGGTCGCGCTGGCGGCGTGGACGCTGAGCGCGATCGCGCCGGTCGCGTGCGCGCTCGTGCAGACGGTGCTGCTGGTCACGCTGAACGCCAACGGGCTGATGTGGTCCCGCCACATCATCCACGATCCGGCCGGCATGGTGGTCAAGAACTTCGCGTTCCTGGTGCTGGTGTGGGTCTGCGCGAGCCTTCCCGCCTGATGAGCGTGTCCGCCTGAGCATGGGCACCGCCGTCACCGACACCGTCTGGCAGCGTGGCCGCTTCGATGCACGCGGCGGGCCTGGCAAGGTGCTGTTCGGGCGCATGTACGAAGACGCGTCGATCGAGTCCGGCGCGTTCCCCGCGGGCGGGCGGGTCCTGTGCATCGCGTCGGCGGGCTGCACGGCGATGGCGCTCGCGCCCGACCACGAGGTCGTGGCGGTCGACATCAACCCGGTGCAGCTCGCGTACGCACAGCGGCGCTTCACGGGTCAGTCCGGCGCCCGCGGCACCGCCGAGCGCGTGATGGACTTCGCGCGTGCCTTCGCCCCGCTGGTGGGCTGGTCGCCGTCGCGGCTGCGGACATTCCTGGACCTCGACGACGTCGCTCAACAGGCCGAGTACTGGCGCCTGCACCTGGACACCCGGCGGTTTCGTGCCGCCTTCGACGGTCTGCTGTCGCTGACTGCGCTGCGTACGGTCTACGCGCCGCAGTTCCTCGACTTCCTGCCGCCCCGGCTGGGCGAGGTCATGCGCGCGCGCATGCAGCGCTGCTTCGCGCGGCACCCCAACCGCACCAACCCCTACGCGCGGGCGCTGCTGCTGGGCGAACGGATCGATGCGTCGCCGCCGCCTCGCTCGAAGGACATCCAGCTGGTCCACGCCGACGCGGCCGCCTGCCTCGAGCGCGAGCCGGCCGGCAGCTTCGACGGGTTCGCGCTGTCCAATATCCTGGACGGCGCCGGCCCGGCCTACGAGCGGCGACTCTTCGAGGCGGTCAGGCGCGCCGCCGCGCCGGGCGCGCGCGTGGTGATCCGCAGCTTTCGCGAGCCGCCGGACGCGCTGCCGACCAACCGCGCCGCCGAGGACCGGTCGATGCTCTGGGGCATCGTCGACGTCCGCCCGGCGGCCGCACTCTGACGAGCTCTTGGAGTCCCGATCGATGAAACGCCCTGCCACCGAACCCGGAGGTCCCGTGCCCGACGGCGCCCTGCCCGTCGGCCCTGTGCCCGACGGCCCTGTGCCCGACGGCCCTGTGCCCGATGCCGCGGCGGTGCCGACGGCCGAGACCCGAATCGCGCACGACGCCCGAACGGTCGTCACCCGGATGGATTTCTCGGCGTCGCCGCAGCAGGTCTGGGACGGGCTGATGTTCTACGAACAGATCGAGGAGACG
>CAYGZN010000074.1:0-2820 GCA_964354355.1 uncultured Burkholderiaceae bacterium
CGTGCCGGCCAGTCCGGTGGCGTGCCAGCTGTCGATGCGAGTCGCTGCGGCCGCCGGAAAGAACAGCATCCGCGACTCGGGCGCCCCGCCGGGCAGGCGTCGTGGTTCGCCGTCCTCGACGATCAGCGCGCCACCCATCAGCCAGTCGCAGTTTTCGTTCCCCGACATCCACTGCCAGCGCCCCGTGAGCCGATAGCCGTCGCCCTCGCGCACGGCACGGCCCATCGGCGCGAACACGCCGCCGGTGATCGTGGTGGGTGTGGCGTGGACGGTGCGTGCCGCGTCCGGCGGCAACCATGCGGCCGCCATGCCTGCTGTCGCGCCGATCATCACGCACCAGCCCGCCGACGCGTCGGCCTGGCCGATCGTCTCCATCGAGGCGAGCGCGGTGCGCGGATCGAGCTCCAGTCCGCCCAGGCTGACCTGCAGCAGCGACCGGAACAGGCCGGCGCCCGCAAACCGGCGGGCCAGATCGGCCGGAAGCCGGCGGCCGCGCTCGATCGCGTCGACCTGCGCGCGGATCTCGGGCAGCAGTGCGGTCGCAACGGCGACGAGGTCCCGCGGCGGTCCGCAACGCTCGACGTTCAAGGCGACGCTCCCTGCAGTGTCCGTTCGGACGGTCGGCCCGCTGCCCGGGTACGGGTTCGACCTAACGCCCGGCGAGCCGCACGGCGTCGCGCCTGTCGGCTCCGCCGGCCGATTCGTGCAGCGCCGTGGCGTGCCGCGCAGAGGTGTGCAACGGCTTCGCGTGCAGCCGGGATCTCACGAGCGTGGCGACCGACGCACGATCCCAGGCGCTTGCCGAGGCCGTGCGCTGCGGGTCGCGGCCCGGGTGCACGGGCGCGTGCCGCCGGTTCGTGCCGGCGTGCCGCTCGAGGATGTCGCGAATGTCGGCGCGGGGAGGGAACTTCTTCATGACCTGTGTCTCCTTGTTGGGGTCGATCTTGTCGGGCCGGCGCCGATGGCGCAAGCCGTGGAGATCCGAACCGGCCACGGGGGCCGGTCGTAACGGATTCGCCGCACCGGCCTCGAACTGCGTTGCGGCTCGGATTCGGGGCGGATTCCGGATCGATTTCGATCGGGGGCCGAAGCGCCGGCTGCCGCGCTGAACTCGGGGCGCAGTGTGCACCCGCCGGGTCCGGGACTGGCCGGGCCTATGGTTCGAAGCCGCATTGCGTGCCGACCAAGCCGGCAGCGCGAAACGCAATCATACCGCATCGAGCATCGCGGCGCAGGCCGGACGCCGACGACAGCCGGGCGTCGACGATCTGCACGACCGCTCGCCAGACGTGCAAAGCCCCGCCAGGACTGCACGGGGCTTCGCGGCTCCGCCACGTCGGGCGGAATTGCAGCGCCACTTCAACGTGGCGCGCACCGACCTTCGATGGCCGGCTTCACGGTCGCGCTTTCGGATTGGTCATCGATAGGTCAGCCCTCCATGAACCCACTGCGTCACGTGGAACCTTGCGAAACTCATTCGAAGTCGAGTCATGCCCTGTGCGATTCCAGTGAACGCCTTTCTCGCGGCTGCGTCAAGACGTTTCGGCGAGTCGATGGGCCCCGCGTGACTTTCTTCGCACGAAACGCCCCCATCGTCCCGCCGCTCCTGCATTGCCAATCGGCGCATCACCGCATTGCCTATCGCCGCAGCAGCCTCGGCATCATCCGACCCAGCACGTTGTCCTTGCGCACGACGTAGTGAAACAGCGCCGCCGCGACGTGCGCCGCGATCAGCAGGCCCAGCAGGACGGCCAGGTATCCGTGTACGGCCAGGACCGTCTTGGCGGCCTCCTTGTCTGGCGTGACGATGCCCGGCAGCTTGAACCACCCGAAGACATCGAGTGCTGGAAACAGCGAGATGCCGACGTAGCCGGCCGTCACCGCAGCGATCAGCAGCACGTACAGGCCCCAATGGGTCACGTGGCTCGCCAAGCGCTGCCAGGGTTCGATCGTGGGTTCGTCTGCGGGTGCGCCACGGACGAGCCGGTAGGCGAGACGCCACAGCACGACGAGCAGGATCGTCACGCCGATGAGTTTGTGCCCGCTGTACAGCGCACCGGTCGTCGCGTCCCACGCGTTCAGCGTATTGCCGCGGTAGGTCATGTAGAGGCCGACCGGAAACTGGACCACGAGCAAAGCGACCGTGACCCAGTGAAGCACGCGCGCCGGGCGTGCGTAAACCTCGACCGCTGCCCGAGCTGCCCCCGTCCGATTCATCTCGACCTCCCGTGATGAGACGCCTGCGCCGTCACCTCCTTTACGACTTCGCTGCCATCATTGCAAGCAATGCCCTGCTGGCAAGTCCGGCAAGTCAGCGCGGCTGCGGCTTGGAGGGCGGCTTCGACGCCTTCGTGGCGGCGTGCTTGGCCTGCTGGGACCCTTTCGCGTTGGCCTGCTGGGTCCCTTTGCCCTTGGCAGGCTGAGTCCCCTTGGACTTGGCCTGCGGGGTCGATTTGTGCTTGGCCGGCTGCTTGGCCTGGGACTTCGCTTTCGGGCCACTGGAGGCCTTGGCTGCGGGCTTCGCCGGGGTCTCCTGAACCGGGCGGGCCTTGAGCTCCTCGGCACGTTTCTCGACCGCCGCGGCCCGGGCCGGATCGGTGCTCATGGTGATTGCGCCGCCGGCGCCCTGCGCGTGGGCGAGCGCTGCGGTCGTGAGGGTCATCAGAAGGATCAGGGCGTTCTTGGTCATGGGTGCCGGAAGAAGGGTTGTAGGAACGCGGGTCATGCGCAACGAGCCGGGCCGCGCAATCGTTCGGTCGTTCGTGGCGGCCCGGGACGCATGCTACCGCGGCTCGCCGATGGTGGGCGACGATTGGGCCG
>CAYGZN010000074.1:2920-10553 GCA_964354355.1 uncultured Burkholderiaceae bacterium
TCGCGCGGTCCGTATTGTCAGGCCGCAAGTGCCGTGCTAGGGTAGCCCGCCACGTCCGGCCGTCACCGTTCACGACTTTCCTCGCTGCCATGCAGGTCCAGTCAACGCCGTCGGTTGTGCGGGGAGTCGGTTCCGGCCCTCAGGTCCGCAGACCGTCGTATGGCGCGGGTCTCGGTCGGCGTCGAACCGCGCAGATCGTGTGCCGCGTGGACGCGGTGGGCTATCGCGTGCCGGCCGCGCACTTCACCGGCCGTGTCCACAGCGTGCATGCGCGCGCCTGCAACGTGGCGGCCCACGGCACGCTGTTGACGCTGTGCGCGCCCGGCGCTGCCCACGGTCCGTTGACGCTGCGCCTGGCCCGCGGCGGCCCCGACGACCTGCGCGCAGTGCTCGAGGCCGGCGAGCCCGTCCAGGGTGGTCCGCACGCGTTGCGCACACTGCGATTGGACCTGCGCTGGGCCCAGGCGGCGATCTGGCGACCCGACGAGCGTGGCGCGTTGCTGTCCGGCGGACGAATTCACGCGCGTCTGAGCGCAGTGGCCGTGTGCCTCGCTCGTTCCCGCGGGCTGCAGCAGAGCGTTCTCGATGGCGTCGCGGCACCGGTGACGAAGGCGTTGCAGCGGGCGTGCCGATTGCTCCAGCCGGCAGACGCGGCACGGCACGTGCAGCGGCTGATCGGATGGGGCGAGGGGCTGACGCCGTCCGGGGACGATTTCCTGGTGGGCCTGCTCGCGGGCCTGCAGATCCTGGTTCAGGCCGACCCACGGCGGCGCTGCTTCGTCGATGCGCTGGCCAACGCCATCGTCCGAGGCGCCACGCGCACGACACCCATCGCCGCGCACTTTCTGCGCCTGGCTGCAGCGGGTGACTTCGCCGAGCCCTTGGTCGTGCTTCGCCATGCACTGGTCGCGGGATTGGACGACGACGATATCGACCCCGCGCTGCGCGTCGCGCTGGCCGTCGGCGCGACGTCGGGTGCCGATACGGTCAGCGGCCTGCTCGCCGCGCTTTCGGCGTGGGCGCTTCCTGCGCACGCTGCCGGAGCGCATTGATCGTGCAGACCACCCGCTTCAAGGTCTTTGCGAACCTGTACCAGGATTCGGTCACGCTGATGCAGCTCGGCGCCCGGCTGCGCGGGCGCGAGGGCGTCGCACAGGCGTCGTGCCTGATGGCCACACCGGCGAACCTGGCGCAGCTGCTGCACGCCGACCTCGCGATCGACACGGAGGCTTCGCCGTCGGACCTGCTGGTGGTCGTTCGAGGCGATGCGGCCGCCTGCGACGAGGCCATCGCCGCGGCCGAGGCGAGTCTGACCTCGGCCGGCAGCAGCGGGGACGGCGATGCGGTGGCTTTTTCGCTGCCGCTGACCAGCATCGCGCTCGGCGTCGAGAGCGCCCCCGGGGCAGACCTTGCACTGATCTCCGTTCCGGGAGACTACGCCGCGGCCGAGGCGATGAAGGCGCTCGCGCTGGGCCTGCACGTCATGCTGTTCTCGGACAACGTGTCGATCGCCGAGGAGCGGACGATCAAGACCTTTGCCCGCAGCCGTGACCTGCTGGTGATGGGGCCCGACTGCGGGACGGCCATCGTCAACGGCGTGCCGCTCGGCTTCGCGAACGTGGTGCGCCGCGGCGACATCGGCCTCGTGGCCGCCTCGGGAACCGGGCTGCAGGAAGTCACCTGCCGCATCCACAACCTGGGCGGCGGCGTTTCACAGGCGCTGGGTACGGGGGGCCGTGACCTCAAGGAGGAGATCGGCGGCATCGCCATGCTGCAGGGGCTCGCCGCGCTGGCGCAGGACACCCGGACGCGCGTCATCGTGCTGATCTCCAAGCCACCTGCGCCCGCGATCGCGCGGCAGATCGAGGCTGCGGCGGCCGCAGCGGGCAAGCCGGTCGTCGTGCATTTCCTGGGGGCCGCGCCGCAAGGTCTGCCGGCCGGCCTCCACGGCGTGTTGTCGTTGCGGGAAGCCGCTGACGTGGCCGTGGCGCTGGCTCGCGGAGAACCGCTGCCACCGGCGAATGCAGCGCCGGCGCCGGCTGCGATCGCCGCCGTGGACACGTGGGCGGCCGCGATGGTGCCTTCGCAACGGTCCGTTCGCGCGCTGTTCACCGGCGGCACCTTCTGCTACGAGGCGCAACTGGCGTTCATTGCGCGCGGTCTGCCGTGCCGATCCAACGCGGCAGCGGCCGGCGCGCTGCCGTTCGACGGGCGATTCGACGGCCACGTCTTCCTCGACCTGGGCGACGACGACTACACGCGCGGGCGCCCGCACCCGATGATCGACCCGACGCTGCGCAACGCGGCCGTGCGTGCGCAGGGCGCCGATCCGCAGACGGCGGCGATCGTGTTCGACGTGGTGCTCGGATTCGGCTCGCACGACGATCCCGCGGCCGGACTCGCACAGGCGCTGGCGGACGCGCAGCGCGAGGCGCGCGCACAGGGCCGCACGCTGGCGCTGATCGGGCATGTCTGCGGTACCGACGGCGACCCGCAGAACAAGGCGGCGCAGGTGCGGCAGCTGCAGGCGGCCGGCGCGCTGATCGTCGACAGCAACGTCGAGGCCGCCACCGTCGCGGCTCACCTGGCCACGCGGCGGGCTTAGGAGCGCACGATGACCGTCGGCACGCTGTTCAAGGACTCGCTGACGGTCGTCAACGTCGGCCTTCGGGGCTTCGCGGACAACGTCGTCGCCGCCGGTGGCCAGTGCGCCGCGCTGGAGTGGCAGCCCCCGGCGCAAGGCGACCGCGAGGGCGGATGGGCGCTCGCGCAGGTCTTCAACCACCCCGTGGTCGAGCAGGCCAATGCGGTCGCGCTGGCGCGCTTTCTGGACGCCCAGCCGGTGCTGACGGGCGTTGCTGCCGCACGCGACGTGCTGCCCGGCATGGCCGGTGGCCGCCGGCTGATCCTGCACGCGGGTCCGCCGATCGAATGGGCGGCGATGTGCGGCCCGATGCGCGGCGCGGTGCTGGGCGCGATCGTGCTCGAAGGCTGGGCCCGATCGCTTGCGGACGCCGAGCCGCTCGTCGAGCGGGGGGCTGTCGAACTCGAGCCCTGCCACCACCAGGCGGCGGTGGGGCCGATGGCCGGAATCATCTGCCCGTCGATGCCGGTCTTCGTGGTCGAGAACCGGGCCACCGGCCTTCGCGCGTACAGCAACGTCAACGAGGGACTCGGCAAGGTCCTGCGCTTCGGCGCCAACAGTCCCGAGGTCATCGACCGACTGCGGACGATGGCCTCGGTGATCGCGCCGACGCTGGCCGCGGTGCTCGCGAAGACCGGCGCGATCGAGCTCAAGCCGCTGATGGCGCAGGCGCTGACGATGGGCGACGAGGTTCACAACCGCAATGCGGCGGCGACCGCGTTGTTCTTCAAGCGGATCGCCGTTGCGCTGATGCAGGCCGACGTGCCTCGCGCCGACGCGTCGGCGACGCTTGCGTTCATTGCCGGCAATGACCACTTCTTCCTGAACCTGTCGATGGCCGCATGCAAGACGATGTGCGACGCGGCGGCCGGCGTGCCGGGCAGCTCGATGGTGACGGCGATGGCGCGCAACGGCGTCAACTTCGGCGTGCGCCTGTCGGGCACCGGTGACCGCTGGTTCGAGGCGCCGGCCAATCCGGTCGACGGCCTCTACTTTCCGGGTTACTCGATCGCGGACGCAGCTGCCGATCTCGGCGACTCAGCGATCACCGAGACCGCCGGCGTCGGCGGATTCGCGATGGCAGCGGCGCCGGCCATCGTCAAGTTCGTGGGCGGGACACCGTCGGACGCGATCCACCAGAGCCTGCGCATGCGAGCGATCACGCTGGGCGTGAATCCGTCCTTCGCGCTGCCTGCGCTCGACTTCGCCGCGGCCGCCGCCGGCATCGACGCGCGCAAGGTGCTCGACTGCGGCGTGCTGCCGGTGATCAACAGCGGCATCGCGCACCGCGAGGCCGGAGTTGGGCAGATCGGCGCCGGCGTCACCACGGCGCCGATGGCCTGTTTCACGGCGGCCGTCAAGGCGCTTGCGCGCAGCGTGTCGGACATGACGAGGTCGCCATGAGCAAACCCCTGGCCGTGGTCGCCGTCGGCGGCAATGCGTTGATCCGCGACGACCAGCACATGGCGCTGGCCGACCAGTACGACGCCGTGTGCACCACCGCCACGCACGTCGCGGCCATGGTCGGCGCCGGCTGGAACGTCGTGCTGACGCACGGCAACGGGCCGCAGGTCGGCTTCATCCTGCGGCGCTCGGAGATCGCCGACGGCCAGGTGCCCACCGTTCCGGTGCAGTACGCAGTCGGCGACACGCAGGGCGCGATCGGATTCATGTTCCAGAACGCGCTGGGCAACGCGCTGCTGCAGCGGGGGCTGCGTGTCCCGACGGTGACACTGGTCACGCAGACGCTGGTCGACCGGCGCGACCCGGCCTTTGCGAAACCCGACAAGCCGATCGGCTCGTTCATGGCGGAGGACGATGCGCGTCACCTGGCCGCCGAGCTGGGGTGGACCGTCATGCGCGACGGCGATCGGGGCTGGCGGCGCACGATCGCCTCGCCGCAGCCGGTTCGGGTCATCGAGGCGCCGATCATCGAACGGCTGGCCCGCGAGGGCGTGCTGATCATCGCCTGCGGTGGCGGCGGGATCGCGGTCGAGGATGTCGGCGATGGCGAACTTCGCGGGGTCGAGGCGGTGATCGACAAGGACCGTGCGTCGGCGCTGCTGGCCATCGAGATGAAGGCCGACCTGCTGATGATCCCCACCGGCGTGCCCCGCGTGGCGATCCGCTTCGGGCGGCCCGACCAGCAGTGGCTCGACCGGATCAGCGTCTCCCAGGCGCAGCGCTACGCGGCCGAGGGGCATTTCGGGGCCGGCAGCATGGGCCCGAAGATCGAGGCGCTGCTCAGGTTCGTGGGGGCCCGCCCCGGCGGGCGCGGCGTGATCACCAGTGCCGAGAACATCGAGCGCGCGCTGCGCGGCGAGACCGGCACCTGGATCGAAGGCGCATGACCGACTCGGAACACCGGACCATGGAAAAGACCCTTCTCGCCGTCAACGGCACGCTGATGCGCGGGCTCGAGCTCAATCCCAACCTGCTGTCGGTCGGCGCCGCGTTCGTGCGCGAGGATGCAACCGACGCGTGTTACCGGATCTGGTCGATCGGCGATCGACATCCGGCGATGCTGCGCACGCCGGGCGAGGGCGGTTGCGTGGCGGTCGAACTGTGGGACGTGCCGCTGGCCGGCCTGGCGACGATCCTGCAGAACGAGCCGCCCGGCCTGGCGATCGGCAAGGTGCTGCTGAAGGACGGGTCGATCGTCCTCGGCGTGCTGGGCGAACCCTTCCTGTGCAAGGGTCAGCGCGAGATCACGGCCTTCGGCGGCTGGCGTTCGTACGTCGCGGCACGGCAGACCCCGTCCGGTGCGTCGGGCGCCGAATAGGCGCCGAGTCTTTCGTTCATTCACCAACAACGAGGTGACAACATGAGTGCCAACGCCAGTGCAGGTCCGGTTCGCCTTTGGGTGGCAGGCGACTGGAACGGTTTCTTCGGGCTGTTCACCAACGTCCTGCTCAACGTGATCGTCCTGACCGGCCTGTGCCTGGGCGTCGTCCAGCTGCCCGCCGATACGGTGTTCGGCCGCATCCTGCCGGCGCTGGGCATCGCACTGCCGCTGGGCAACCTGTTCTATGCGTACCTCGCCTGGCAGCTCGGCAAGGCCGAGGGGCGCAGCGACGTGACCGCGATGCCGTACGGCCCGAGCGTGCCGCACATGTTCATCGTCGTGTTCCTGATCATGCTGCCGACCTATTTGACGACCAAGAACCCGATCCTCGCCTGGCAAGCCGGGCTGGCGTGGTGCTTCATCATCGGGGTCATCGTGCTGCTCGGTGCGTTCGTCGGGCCGGCGATCCGCTCGATGACGCCGCGCGCCGCGATGCTGGGCACGCTCGCGGGCATCTCGATCGCGTTCATCTCGATGCGCCCGGCGTTCCAGATGTGGGAGACGCCTTGGATCGGCCTCGCGTGCTTCGCGATCGTGCTGATCGCCTGGACCGCGAACCTGAGGATGCCCGGGGGCCTGCCGGGGGGGCTGGTGGCGGTGATCGTCGGCTCGGTGATCGGCTGGGTCGTTTCGCTGCTGGGCTGGAGCGACTACATGAAGGTCGAGGCGCTGGGCAAGTCGCTGGAGCAGTTCGGCCTGCGCCTGCCGATGTTCTCGGGCGACGTCTGGTCGGGGTTGTCGCTGGTGGCGCCGTTGCTGGTCACGGCGATCCCGCTGGGCATCTACAACTTCACCGAGGCGATGAACAACGTCGAGAGCGCCTCGGCGGCCGGCGACAACTACAACCTGCGCAAGATCCTGCTGGCCGACGGCCTGGGGGCGATCGTGGGTTCGATGCTCGGCAGCCCGTTTCCGCCCGCCGTGTACATCGGGCATCCGGGCTGGAAGTCGGTCGGAGGCAGAATCGGCTACTCGCTAGCGACCGGCATCGCGATCGCCTTGGTGTGCTTCCTCGGCCTGACCGCGTTCCTGCTGGCGTTCATTCCGCTGGTCGCGATCCTG
The DNA here is from genome assembly GCA_964354355.1 of uncultured Burkholderiaceae bacterium. GTDB lineage: Bacteria > Pseudomonadota > Gammaproteobacteria > Burkholderiales > Burkholderiaceae_E > CAYGZN01. The sequence goes on from CAYGZN010000074.1 coordinate 9,472, forward strand.
CCGATCCTGCTGTACATCGGCCTGGTGATCGGCGCCCAGGCGTTCCAGGCCTCGCCCACCAAACACGCGCCAGCCGTCGTGCTGGCCCTGATCCCGAACATCGCCGAGTGGGCCAAGACGCAGATCGACGGCGCGCTGGCAGCGGCCGGCACGACTGCGGCACAGGTGGGCGCCGCCAAGCTCGCGGGCACCGGCGTGCTCTACAAAGGCCTGGAGGCGGTGGGCGGCGGGTCGGTGTTGGCCGGGATGGTGCTGGGTGCCATGGCGGTGTACATCATCGACAACGAGATGCGGCGCGCGGCCATCTGGGCGTTCGTCGGGGCGGTGCTGGCCTACGTCGGGCTGATCCACGGTGCCCAGCTCGGCTGGGCCGTCTCGCCGCTGGTGGCGCTCGGCTACGCGATGTTCGGGGCCACCTGCCTGCTGCTGGGGCGCGGCCAGCCGGACACGCCGCGCCGGGCGTGACGCGAAGCGCCTGACGCCGGGTGCGGCGTCAGGCGCGCAGGGCGGCCAGTGCGCGGCGGGAGTCCGAGACCCAGCCGAAGATGGCGCCCTGTGCCTTGATCATTTCCAGCGCCACCCGCTGGAACTCGGGGAAATACGAACCGACGCAATCGGCCAGCACGACGCATTCGTAGCCGCGGTCGTTGGCCTCGCGCACGGTGGTGTTGACGCACACCTCGGTGGTGACGCCGCAGACGATCAGCGACTTGATGCCGCGGTTGTGCAGGATCAGGTCGAGGTCGGTCGCGCAGAACGCGCCCTTGCCGGGCTTGTCGACCACCACCTCGCCGGGCAGAGGAGCCAGTTCCGGGACGATGTCGTGGCCGCGCTCGCCGCGCACCAGGATCCGCCCCATCGGGCCGGCGTCGCCGATGCGGGTGGCGCCCCGCCCGCGCACGATCTTGGTCGGCGGGCAGTCGGCGAGGTCGGGGCTGTGCCCCTCGCGCGTATGGATCACCATCATGCCGGTGGCGCGCGCCGCATCGAGCATGCGCCGGCACGGCGGGATCACGGCCTGCAGCGGGGTGACGTCGTTGCCGAGCGCCTCGCCGAACCCACCGGGCTCGACGAAGTCGCGC
>CAYGZN010000075.1:0-10502 GCA_964354355.1 uncultured Burkholderiaceae bacterium
CAGTCTCGAATTTTTATGTGGGCTATCATCGCGTCGACCGTCGCGCTTGATCGTTCCGTCAGCCATGCCGACTTCGACCAGTTCGCGCTGGCCGCGGCCTCGGGCGATTACGAGGAAGGCGTGCGTTCGTTCCTGGAGAAGCGTCCGCCGCGCTACACCGGGGCGTGATGCGCCGCAGGCCGCGCGCGCGGCCTGCGCTAGAACTTCGAGTAACCGCCGTCGACGACCAGCTGCTCGCCGGTCATGTAGGCCGACGCGTCGCTCATCAGGAAGACCGCCAGGCCGCCGAAGTCGTCGATCGTGCCCCAACGGCGCACCGGGATGCGTGGCAGCACCGCCTGCGTGAATTTCGCGTCGCCCATTGCGCGCGACGTCATGTCGGTCTCGATCCAGCCGGGCAGGATCGAGTTCACCCGGATCCGGTGGCGCGCCAGCTCCACGGCCAGCGCCCGCACGTACGACGTGACCGCTCCCTTGGACGCGCCGTAGTGGCTGTTGCGGGCGGCGCCCTCGATGGCCGCGGTGCTGGCCGTCGCGACCATCGCGCCCCCCTGCCCGCGCTGCGCCATGTGGCGCGCCGCCGCACGGAACGTGAAGAACAGCCCGTCGACGTTGACCCGCATCACGCGGCGGAACTCCTCGTAGCTCATCTCGGTGACCGGCGTCGGCCGGGCCGACACGCCGGCGTTCGCGAAGCAGGCGTCCACGTGGCCCAGCGCGGCCACCGTGTCGGCGAACGTGCGCTCGACCTGCTGCTCGTCACCGACGTCGCAGACGAACGACTCGATCCGCCCGCCGGTCGCGCCCAGCGACTGCCGGGCCGTGTGGGTCTTGTCCGCGTTGGAGCCCCAGATCGCGACGGCGGCGCCCGCCTGCAGCAGCGCACGCGCCATGCCGTAGCCGATGCCGCCGTTGCCGCCGGTCACGAGGGCCGTGCGGCCGGTGAGGTCGAAGGGGGTGTACATGACAGGAATCCTCTTGCGTCGATCCGCCAAGCGTCAGGCCGTCACCGTGTCGGCAACGGATGTCACCGCGAGTGTACCGCTCAGCGTGTTCGTGGCTGTCGGGGCGCGCCAGGCCGACCGGGATTGGGCGCAACCCGCGACAGGAAGCAGGCCAGGTCCTGCAGGTGGGAATCGCTCAGGCGCGACAGCTCGGACGTCATCGCCGCCCCATAGCCGATGCGACGGCCGGCCCTGAAGTCGCGCATCGCCTCGAGCACGTCATCCGCGCGCTGGCCCGCGAGCCGCAACATCTGTGCTCTACCCGAGGAGCCCGGGTTGGGGCAGACGCCGCAGTGGTTCGCGCCGGCGTGTTCCCCCCGGCTTGGCCGCGCCCCGCCCTGGGCCGAGTGCCGGCGATTCGATCGGTGTCGTCCGCCGGCATCTACGGTATTCTCGCCGCACATGAAATCAGGCATGCGTTGGCGGGGCTCGCGTCTCGAACCGACGCGGGCGCCCGCGGCCGGCGCAGGAACAGGGATGCGCGTGGACCGAGGCCTTGCGGCGGTCGCAAGCGCATTGGCGTGGACGACCGCGGTCGCACAGGGCGAACTGCCCGACGTCGTGGTGTCGGCCTCGCGCAGCGAGCAGCGCTCGTTCGATGCGCCGGCGTCGATCCAGTCGATCGACCGGGAGCAGATCCGCACGGCGGGCCCGCAGATCAATGCCTCCGAGTCGCTGATGCGCGTACCTGGCATCGCCGCGCAGAGCCGGCAGAACTACGCGCAGGACCTGCAGGTGTCGATCCGCGGGTTCGGCGCCCGCTCCACCTTCGGCATCCGCGGCATCCGCATCCTGGTCGACGGCATCCCGGCCACGATGCCCGACGGACAGGGCCAACTCGCGACCATCAGCCTGCCTTCGACGCAGCGCATCGAAGTGCTGCGCGGGCCGCTCGCGCTGCTCTACGGCAACGCGGCCGGCGGGGTGATCCAGGCTTTCTCGCGTGACGGTTCGCTGCCGCCGACGCTGGGCGCCGATGCGTACTTCGGCAGCTACGACACCCAGCGCTACGGCGCGTCGGCGAGCAGCGTCATCGAAGGCGTCTCGGCGATGGCCGATTACTCGTGGATGACGACCGACGGCTACCGGGAGCACAGCGCGGCCAGGCGGCAGCAGTTGAACGCCAAGTTCGGGCTCGAGCTGGCCAGCGGCACACGCGTCACGCTGGTCGCCAACGTGTTCGACCAGCCGAAATCGCTGGACCCGGGCGGCCTCACGCGCGCGCAGTTCGAAGCGAACCCCCGGCAGGCCGCACCGGCCGCACTCGCGCAGGATGCCCGCAAGGAGGTGTCGCAGTCGCAGCTGGGCGTGCTGGCCGAGCACCGGTTCGACGCCGACCGGACGCTGTCGGGGCGCATCTACGGCGGCCAGCGCGACCTGCTCAATGCGCTGTCGGTTTCGCCGGCGGCGCAGTTGCCGCCGACGTCCTCGGGCGGCATCGTCGACCTGGACCGTGGCTTCGGCGGCGTGGGCCTGCAGTATGCGCAGCGGCTGGTGCTGGGTGCCACGCAAATGGTGTTCACGCTCGGCGCCGAGTCGGACCGGATGTCGGAGCGGCGCAGGGGCTACGTCAACAACGCCGGCCAGCAGGGCGCGCTCAAGCGCGACGAGGACAACACGGTTCAGAGCAACGACGTGTTCGGCCAGCTGTCGTGGCTGCTCGGCGACTCGTGGACCGTGATCGCAGGGCTGCGCCACAGCAACGTGCGGTTCCAGACGCAGGACGACTTCATCATTGCGGGCAACCCCGACGACAGCGGCAGCCGCGGCTACAGCGCCACCAACCCCGTGGCCGGCGTCACGTGGCACGCGCTGGACACGCTGAACGTCTACGCCAACCTGGGCCGGGGTTTCGAGACCCCGACCTTCGCCGAGCTCGCCTATCGCCCGGGCGCCAGCGGTCTGAACTACTCGCTGGAGTCCTCGAGCAGCCGGCACGCCGAGATCGGCGCCAAGTGGATCGCGACGCCGTCCCAGCGCATCGACGCGGCCGTCTTCCGCATCGAGACCGATGACGAGATCGTCGTCGACACCAACGTCGGGGGGCGAACCACGTACCGCAACGCCGGACGGACGCTGCGCACCGGCCTCGAGCTGGCGTGGACCGCCCGGCTGACCCCCGCGCTGACGGCTCAGCTCGCGTACACGCGGCTGCAGGCGACGTTCGTCGACGGGTTCGGCAGCGGCGCCAGCGCCGTTGCGCCTGGCAACCGGCTGCCCGGCGTGCCCGACCGCCGCACGTACTTCGACCTGCTGTGGCAGCCGAACAGCGACAGCGGCCCGTTTGCCGGGCTGGAGATCGTCGACAGCGGCAAGATGTACGTCAACGACACCAACACCGATGCGGCCGCGTCGTGGACCGTCGCGAACCTGCGCGCCGGGTTTCGCCAGCGCATCGGGCCGTGGCGCCTCAGCCAGTGGCTGCGGATCGACAACGTCGGAGACCTCGGCTACGCCGGATCGGTCATCGTCAACGAAGCCCAGCAACGCTACTTCGAGGGTGCGCCCGGGCGCAACTGGATGGCGGGCCTGACGGCATCGCGCGCGTTCTGACGGGCAGCGCACGCGCCGGGGTCACAGGGCCTTCAGTGCGCCGGCGGCTGGGCGCGGCCGGCTCTCTCGGTGGCCAGCAGCAGCGCGCCCGCCAGCACCATCGCGCCGCCCGCGATCTGGATCGGCAGCAGGCGCTCCCCGAGCAGCAGCGCGGCCAGCCCGACGGTCACCACCGGCTCCAGCGTCGAGAGCACAGAGGTGCGCGATGCGCCCAGCCGCGCGAGGCCCGCGAAGAAGGCCAGCACCGCGACCACCGTCGAGACGATCGCCGCGGCGCCCACCGCGGCCCAGCCGGCCGTGTCGGTGGCGAAGCGCACCGGCCAGCCGCCCACGAGCCGCACCGCGACGATCGCCGCGACGACCACGGCGCCGCTGCGCATGATCGCCGCCGATGCAGCCAGCGGCGCGATCCCCCGCGTGACGCGCGCGCCGGCGACGATGTAGACCGAATAGATCGCCGCCGCACCCAGCCCGAGCGCCACGCCCCGCCAGTCGAGGGCCCCGGTGCGCCAGCCGCCCGGGCCGAGCGCCAGCGCCGTGCCCGCCAGGCAGATCGCGAGCGCCAGCAGCCGCCGCCCGGTCAGCGGCTCGTGACCGAGCGCGCGCGCCATCAGCACGACGAACAACGGGAACAGGTAGAGCAGCAGCGCGACCAGCCCCGCCGGAATGAACAGCAGCGCGCCGAAGTAGCAGCACGCCTGGGCCACGTAGGCCGCGCCCATGGCCGCCAGCCCCAGCCGGCGATCGCGCGGCGGCGCCGGCAGGCCGCGCCCCCAGGCGATCAGCGCCAGAACCAGCGCGGCGATTGCGAAGCGCGGCAGCAGGATGCCCCACAGGTCGACGCCCGACGCATACGCCCATCGCGCGAAGATCGCCATCGCACCGAAGCTGGCGGCCGACAGTGCGACCAGCGCGGCCGCGGCGGGCGCGGACCGGCCGGCGACGTGGTGCGGCGCGCTCGCGGCGCCGCTCACCGCAGACCCGATCGGCGCAGCTGCGCAAGCGGCACGAGCGCGAAAACGAACTGCCCCGCCAGGCCGAGCGCTCCGGCCGTGCTCTGCAGGGCGGCAAGCTGATCGGCGAACGGGCGGCCGAAGGCGAACGCGCCCAGCCCGAACTCGGCCGTGATCAGCATCGCAAACGCGACCCCGCCCATGAGCAGTCGCGCCCCGACCGACGCTGCGACACGGACGTGCGCAACGAGCGCCCGGCACACCCCCCACGAAATCGCCAGCATCACCGGCAGTTCGGCGAGCACCGCAGCCACCTCGCCCCAGCGGGGAATCAGCACCAGCACTCGCAGCGTGCCCAGCACGAAGCCGGCCGCGAACACGATTGCGAAGTAGAACGCGCCGGCGCGCAGTGCGCGGGTCATGGCCGCGCGACGGGCATCCGGAAGGCCGATCGGCGCGCGCACGCCCGCGCGTCGGCACGACGAATCAGGTCAGGCGACGCAAGGCGCACGATGGGCATCGACGGCAGGGGTTCGTCGGCAGTGTAGCAATCCACGGGCCCTGGCGCCCGCAGTCCGATGCCGGTATCGTGACCGCGCCGAACGACGAGCCGACGGATGCCATGACGACCCCTGCCGACCCGAACGACCCGCGCCACGCCCTCGGGCAGTCCGTCGGCTTCGCCGCCTTCGTCTGGGGCTACCCGCTGGTCGAGTCGGTTCGGACGTGCCGACTGCAGACCACGCCCGTGGCCACGGGCACGTCGGTCGCGTGGCACGCGCCGATCGACCGGCTGCAGCATGTGCGCAGCGTGGCCACCAGCGCCGACCGCGACGTGGTCACGCCGGCCAACGACCTGCTCTACACAACCGGGTGGATCGACCTCGCCAAGGGGCCGCGCCTGCTGCACGTCCCCGCGTCGGCACGGCATCCGGGGCGCTACTTCGTCCTGGCGCTCTACGACGCCTGGACCGTCAACTTCGAGAATCCCGGTCTGCGCACCAGCCCCGCCCAGGGCGAGACGGTCCTTCTGGTCGGACCGGGTGCGCCGGCGGATGCGACGACTGCGCCGACCGGTGCCGCGGCCGCGCCCGGCGTGCGCGTGGTGCGCGCATCGACCCACCTGGTCTGGCTGATCGGACGCGTGGTGGCCGGCGCCGGCGACGACGTGCCGGCCGCCCGGGCGCTTCAGTCGGAGATCCGGCTCGAGTGTCCGCACGGCACCGACAGCGGTCGGCAGCCGGCGTGCGTCGAGCGCTGGCTGGGTCCGGCCCGCGAAGACACGGTCGCCACGCTGCGCGCCCGCCCGCACGAGGCGCAGGCGATCGCCGGCGCGTTCTTCACCAACCTGTGCCGCAGCCTTGCCGACTATCCGCCGCCGGCCGCCGATGCGGGCCTCGCCCACTGGTTTGCACGCGCCGGGCTGGTCGCCGCGGCGGCGTTCGACTTCGCGCAGGTGGCCGCGCCGACGCGGGCCGGCCTGGTGCAGGGCCTGGTGGATGCAGCGGCCTGGATCGAGAGCGGCTCGCGCAGCCGCCGTGCCCGCCCGTGGGCGACGCACTTCGGGCTGGGCCGTTATGGCACCGAGTACACCACGCGCGCGTTGACCGCCTACAAGGGCTTGGGCGCGCTCGTCCCCGAAGAGGCGGTGTACGCGATGGGTGACTTCGACGCCGACGGACAGCCGCTGGACGGCCACCACGCGTACGTGCTGCGCTTCGAGCCCGGCGAGCTGCCGCCCGTCGATGCATTCTGGTCGGTCACGCTGTACGACGCCGACCGGTTCCTCCACGCCAACGCGCTGGGCCGGCACTCGATCGGCGACCGCACCGCGGGGCTCGTGCGCGATGCCGACGGCGGTCTGTCGCTGCAGATCGGCCACGCGCGCCCGCCGCACGCGGCCAACTGGCTGCCTGCGCCCGCAGGGGCCTTCTACCTGATCCTTCGGATGTACGCGCCGCGGCCCGAGGTCAGGACCTGGCCGATCCCCCCGCTGCGCAGAACGGGGCAGTAAGCCTACCGGGACGCGGCGCCGCCCTCGCCGATCGCGCCCAGCACGCGTTCGCGCACGTACGCAAAGAACGGGTTCGACTTCAGCCGCAGCTGGTCGCCCGGTGAGATCGCCAGCGCGCCGTGCTCGCCGCGCAGGGCCAGCGCGCCGAGCGACTGCATCCCGTCGGCCGCGGGTGGGGCCGCGAGTCCGTAGATCGGATCGTCCGGCGGGAACGGCAGCGCGACGTGCGACAGCGAGAAGACCTGGGGCGGCCAGACGAACTCGAGAGGTCGCTCGCGCGGCACGGTGCCGCCGGGCGCCCAGCTGCGCTCGACCAGACTCGGCGTGCCCGCCGCATTGCGCAGCACCGTCAGCCTGTATTCGTGTCGCGGCGCGCGTTCGATCGACTCGGTCAGCGCCTTGGGCGAGAAGGTGAGCAGGGCTTCGAGGCCTGCGTGCCGGTTCAGATCGAACAGCACCAGTTCGCTGCTGCCGCCGCGCAGCAGCGAATAGAACCGCGCGACCAGGTCGGGCACGCTCACCGTGGCGTCGACCGCCGACTGGAAACCGGTCACCGGCGGAAAACGCTCGATCAGGCCGTTGCGCTGCAGGCGCGCAAGCCCGTCGTCGACGGTGCGGATCAATGCGGCGATCTGTGCGCCCGCGTTCTTCGCGAACGAGTCGTACTTGTACGGGTCGATCTCGAATCCGACGTTCCCCCATCGGGCCTTCGGCGCGACGCCCCAGCGGCTGATCAGCCGCTGGACGTTGGCCAGCCGCGCGAACGGCGACACGCCCATCGCGGGAGACAGCACGAACATGCGCCGCGGCAGCAGCTCCGGTTGGCCGGCCTCGATCGCGTCGATCGAGTACCGGATTCCGAGCGTGGCACCGGTCGAATACCCGACGTACCAGAACGGCGCGTCGGGGTGGTCGCGCCGGATCTGCCTCACGGCGACCTGCACGGCTGCGAGCCAATCCTCCCACAGCGCATGATCGAGTCCGGCCGGGATCGTCCCGTGGCCGGGCAGACGCAGCCCGTAGACGGTGACGCCGGCATCGCGCAAGGTCAGCGCCAGCGCGCGCAGCGAGTACGGCGAGTCGGACAGCCCGTGCACGAGCAGCGCGACGCCGCGCTGCGGCGAGGCGGGCAACAGGTAGCTGCGGTTCCAGTCGCCGTCGACCCGCGCCGCATACGGCCCGCGGCCCGGAGCGTACCGGCTCGCGGCGGTGTCCAGCGTCGCGTCGAAGTGCGCGTCGCTCAACGCACGGACCTCGTCGAAAAGCCGGGCCTCCTGCGCGCGGTAGTCGTCGAACGTGTAGTCGCGGCCGGCCTGCGAGGCGACGAATTCGTGCTGCAACCGGGCCGTGTGCCACGGACGCAGCGCCGGCAGCGTGCTGGAGTACAGCGCGTCGCCTGTGGCGACCGTCAGCAGCGCACCGAACACAATGGCGAACGCCAGCGCGACCCACCGGGTGACCCGAACCACACGACCACGCATCACGGAAGTCCTCGAAAGCATCAGGAACGCCATTGTCGCCGTTATCCGCGCGCCGGCCAGCCCGCGACGGCCCGGCCCCGCGAACGCCGTGGCCCGACAGGCGTTACCATTGCCCGGGCCCGCTGCACGCGCGGCCTCGACAGGAGCGTCCCCCCATGGCGACACGCAGCAAGCCCCACCCGGCGCTCGACGCCGTTCTGACGTCGAAGCACGCGAAGGTCAAGGTCGCCGTCTCCGACATCGACGGCATCCTGCGCGGCAAGTACCTGCACCGCGACAAGTTCGCCTCGGCCGTCGAGAGCGGGTTCGGATTCTGCGACGTGGTGTTCGGCTGGGACAGCGGCGATGCGTGCTACGACAACACCACCGTGACCGGCTGGCAGCACGGCTTTCCCGATGCGCTGGCGCGCCTGGACCTGGACACCGCGCGCACGGTGCCGTGGGACGGGGGCGTGCCGTTTCTCCTCGGCGAGTTCGTCAGCGCCGACGGCAGTCCGCATCCGGTGTGCCCGCGGCAGGTGCTCAAGCGGGTGCTGGCCCGTGCAACGAAGCTCGGCTTCGCCCCGATGTGCGGCGTGGAGTTCGAGTGGTTCAACTTCGCCGAGACCCCGCAGTCCTGGGCCGAGAAGCGCGGGGTCGGCCCCGAGCCGCTGACGCCGGGCATGTTCGGCTACTCGCTGCTGCGCATGAACCACAGCCGCGAGTTCTTCAATGCGCTGATGGACGAGATGCTGGCCTTCGGCGTGCCGATCGAGGGCCTGCACACCGAGACCGGTCCGGGCGTGTACGAGGCGGCGATCCAGTTCTGCGGCGCGCTCGAGGCCGCCGACCGCGCGATCCTGTTCAAGACCGGCGCCAAGGAGATCGGCGCGCGCTTCGGCATCATGCCCAGCTTCATGGCCAAGTGGAGCGCGCAGTACCCCGGCTGCAGCGGCCACGTGCACCAGAGCCTGTCCGACGGCCGGCGCAACCTCTTCCACGATCCCAGGGGGCGCGGCGGCATGAGCAGGCTGTTCGAGAGCTTCCTGGCCGGCCAGGTCGCCTGCCTGATGCAGTTCGCACCGATGTTCTGGCCGACGATCAACAGCTACAAGCGGCTGGTCGACGGCTTCTGGGCGCCGGTCAAGCCGACCTGGGGCTTCGACAACCGCACGGCGAGTTTTCGCGTGATCGCCGGCTCACCCAGGTCGACGCGCCTGGAGACACGGTGCCCGGGTGCCGACGTCAATCCCTACCTGGCCGTTGCAGCCGTGCTGGCGGCCGGCCTGCACGGCGTCGAGCAGGGCCTGAAGCTGACGGCCGCACCGATCACCGGCACCAACCAGGGCGCCGAGAACGTGCCGCGCGCCCCGCGCACGCTGATCGAGACCACCCGCGTCTTTCGCGACTCTGCGATCGCCCGCGACTGGCTCGGCGACACCTTCGTCGAGCACTTCGCCGCGACCCGCGAATGGGAGTGGCGCCAGTGGCTCGACGGCGTCACGGACTGGGAACTGAAGCGGTACTTCGAGATCATCTGAGCCGCGGGCGTCAGGCTGCCTCAGGCACTGTCGCGCATCACGACCTCGAACCCCAGGTCGATCTCCTTCGCGTCGTCGGCCTTGCCGGCGAGCCGCTCGACGATGAGCCGCGCGGCCACCTGCCCCATCGCATAGCCCGGCACCCGCACCGTCGTGATCGACGGGCTCGCCTCGCGCGCGATCTCGAAGTCGCCGAAACCGGCCAGCGCGATCCGCCCGGGAACGGCGAGCCCCTGCCGCTGGCACTCGAGCAGCGCCCCGAACGCAAGGTAGTCGTTCAGGAAGCACGCGGCATCCGGCAACGGCCCGCGCTGCAGCAGGCCGGCGAGCGCACGGGCACCGGTGCCGATCGACACCGGCTGGCCGCCGATCTCGAACACGTCGGGCGCCAGGCCGAGCTCGTGCATCGCCTGGCAGTAGCCGGCACAGCGCTCGCCGGCACGACGCTCGTTGTCCGTCGTGCCGACGAACACGATCCGGCGATGCCCCCGTGCAGCCAGCGCGTGCGTCAGCTGGCGACTGCCCTGCAGGTTCGAGAAGCCGACCACGCGGTCGATCGGCTGGTCGGACAGGTCCCACGTCTCGACGACCGGGATCCGCCGGCCACTGAGCAGCTCGCGCAGCCTCGGCGTGTGCACCGTCCCCGTCAGCACCACCGCATCGGGCTGCTGGCCGAGCAGGTTGCGCAGAATGCGCTCCTCGGCGTCGGCCGAATAGCCCGAGTTGGCCAGCAGCAGCTGGTAGCCGTGCGCGTCGAGTGCCTCGGCCAGCCCCTCGGCCGTCTCCGCGAAGATCGAGTTGCGCAGCGTCGGCACGATCGCCGCGACGATGCGCGAGCGCTGCGACTTGAGCGTCCCCGCCGCAAGGTTGGGCACGTAGCCGGTCGCCTCGACCGCTGCGTGCACCCGGGCGAGCACCTGCGTCGACACGCGCTGCGGGGTGCGCAGCGCGCGCGACACCGTGATCGTCGCCACGCC
>CAYGZN010000076.1:0-3223 GCA_964354355.1 uncultured Burkholderiaceae bacterium
ATGTGCGGAAGAGATAACCGCTGAAAGCATCTAAGCGGGAAACTTGCCTGAAGATGAGATCTCCCTGGGGACTTGATCCCCCTGAAGGGTCGTTCGAGACCAGGACGTTGATAGGCCGGGTGTGGAAGCGTAGTAATACGTTGAGCTAACCGGTACTAATTGCCCGTGAGGCTTGACCCTATAGTTTTGCGAAGTTCAGCGAAGCGCGCCGCATCTCTGTGATGCACGTGAAACACGCTGGGAACTGCCGCAGTCGCAACGAATAGACTTCTCCCGATTGGGTTTCCTGCCCAGCCGCATGGCATGCAGGAGGCCGACAAGTCATGCCTGACGACCATAGCGAGGTGGAACCACCCCTTCCCATCCCGAACAGGACCGTGAAACGCCTTTGCGCCGATGTTAGTGAGCAGCTCGCTCGTGAAAGTAGGTCATCGTCAGGCAAACCCTAGAAGCGAAAACGCCCCGAGGATTCCTCGGGGCGTTTTTGTTTGTGCAGGGCCTTCAGCGATCGAACGTGTAGCTGACGCGCAGCACCAGCGCGCCGCCACCGAAGAGGCTCAGTGCGAAGCCCAGATTCCGGCCCTGCCAGCCGAGCGCCGGGACCAGCGCGGGCGCGACGCCCAGGTCGTTGAACGGCACCTTGTCCTGGTACGGTTCGCGGTAGCCGTGCACCAGCCCTGCGCTGACCGACGCGAACACGTCGCCGTCCAGCAGTCGCGCCAGGTTCCACTCGAGGCCGGCGTAGACCGACTGCGAGAACTGGCCGTACGAATTGTCGAACAGCGACACGCCGAGGTGGCTTCGGTCGGCGCGCCAGAACGTGTGTCGCGGACTCACCCATTCGAGCGCCACGATGTTGTTCCACTCGACGTGTGCCGGATCGGGATTGAAGTGATACGCCTTGGGCGCATAGGCGAGCCGAATCCGGTCCTCGTCGGCGAGCCACTGTGCGTGCGCCGGCGCCGGGCCGGACAGTGTTGCCGCCATCGCGACGGCGAGGACCCGGCGTGCGGCCCGTCGCGGCCGTCGCCGGCGCGGTGGCCGCATGGGGGTCGAGGAGGGCAAGGGCGCAGGCATCGGGGCGAATTGTGGCATCCGGGCGCGACAGGGTGCCTCGGCTGCCGACTGGCGGTAAGGTTTCTTGTGTGGCGTGGTGTGGCGTGGTGTGGCGTGGCGTGGGGTGAGGTCGCGTGGTGTGGTGTCGCCGGTGGCGGCGACCGGGGCGCTGCCCGAGGCGATGCGCGCGCTGGTCGTTCGGCGCGTGGTCGCAGTATGCTTCGGGGCAACACCGTCACGGCACGAAGGAGTCCCCATGAAGGCCCGCGCTGCGGACCATCCGTCGAAGGTCCTGTTCTCCGGGGAGAAGTTGCTGCCTGCGATCGCGCCGTGCGAGCACATCGCCGGCAACGAGAAGACGATCCGCAAGGCGATGGCGCTGCAGGCGGAACTCGGGGGCGCCTTCGATCTGACCTGCGACTGCGAGGACGGCGCCACCGTCGGGCAGGAACGCGAGCACGCGGCGATGGTCGCACGACTTCTGGCGGGCAACCTCGCCGGGCGCGTGGGGGTTCGTGTGCACGACCTCTCGTCGGCCCACTGGCGTCACGACGTCGACGTCGTCGTCGGCGAGGCGGGCGCGCAGCTGGCCTACGTGAGCCTGCCCAAGTGCACGGGTGCGTCCGACGTCGCGCGGATGTCGGATTACGTCGCGCGTCGCCACGCGGCGAGCGGGTCCGCTGCGCCGCTGCCGATCCACGTGCTGATCGAGACGCACGGTGCACTGCGCGAGGTGGACGCGATTGCCGGCCTGCCGCAGGTCGAGACGATCGACTTCGGCCTGCTGGACTTCGTCAGCGCCCATCACGGCGCACTGGGCTTCGATGCGATGCGCTCGCCGCTGCAGTTCGAGCACCCGCTGCTGGTTCGCGCCAAGACCCAGATCGTGGCCGCGGCGCTGGCGCATGGGGTCGTTCCCGCGCACAACGTGTCGCTGTCGCTGCGCGACGAGCCCGCGACGTTCGCCGACGCGCGGCGCGCGCGCGAGCAGTTCGGCTTCCTGAGGATGTGGAGCATCCACCCGGCACAGGTGCGCCCGATCGTCGAGGCGATGCAACCGGCCCACACCGAGGTCGCGCACGCCGCCGCGATCCTGCTTGCGGCGCGCGCTGCGGGCTGGGGGCCGATCGACCACCAGGGGGACCTGCACGACCGGGCGTCGTACCGGCACTGCTGGACCGTCCTGCAGCGTGCGCACGTCGCGCGAATGGCGATGCCGCAGGCCGCTCGCCACGCGTTCTTCGACTGAGTCACCCGCCGCGATGCCGTTACCGACCGACCCGCCCGCGATGACCGATGCCCGACCCCTGTGGACCCCTTCGCCCGAGCGCGTGGCGCGTGCCGGGCTGACCCGTTATCGCGAATGGCTGGCGCGCGAGCGCGGCCTGAAGTTCGCCGACTACGAGTCGCTGTGGCAGTGGTCGGTCGACGAGGTCGAGGCCTTCTGGGCCACGATCTGGGACTACTGCGGCATCCGCGCGACCCGGCCCTACGACGAGGTGCTGCGCGAGCGACGCATGCCCGGTGCGCAGTGGTTCCCGGGCGCGACCCTGAACTACGCCGACCACATGCTGTGGCGGGCGTTCGAGCCCGGCTGGGCCGAGCGGGCGGCCCTCGTGTTCCAGTCGGAGGTCGTTGCGCGCCGCGTCGTCAGCTGGGGTGAACTGGCGGCCTCGACGGGCGCGCTGTGCGCAACGCTCAAGCGGCTCGGGGTCGGCTGCGGCGACCGGGTCGCATCCTACATGCCGAACATCCCCGAGTCGGTCACGGCGCTGCTGGCGACCACCAGCATCGGCGCCATCTGGTCGAGTTGCGCGCCCGACATGGGCACCACCGGCGTGCTCGACCGTTTCCGACAGATCGAGCCCAGGCTGCTCTTTGCCGTGGACGGGTATCGGTACGGCGGCAGGGACTTCGATCGACGCGAGACCGTGCGCGAACTGGTCGCGCAGCTGCCGACGGTGCAGACGGTGATCTTCCTGGCGTACCGGGACGTCGGTGCGACGCTGGACACGATCGTGATGCCGCCGCATGCGGGGGTGCCGGCGTCGACCTCCGGCGCGGCCGATGCGACCGGCGCGCCGCGGGCAGACGAGCCGCGGGCAGACGAGCCGGCGGCGCCACGAACGGTGCAGGTCGTGCCGTTTGAGCAGGCCCTCGCGCAGCC
>CAYGZN010000076.1:3323-10428 GCA_964354355.1 uncultured Burkholderiaceae bacterium
CGGCGGCGCCACGAACGGTGCAGGTCGTGCCGTTTGAGCAGGCCCTCGCGCAGCCGGCGGCGTGCGAGTTCACCCCGTTGCCGTTCGACCACCCGCTGTGGATCGTCTATTCCTCGGGCACAACGGGCATGCCCAAGCCGATCGTCCACGGCCACGGCGGCACCGTCATCGAGTACGCCAAGAGCGCCGCGCTGCACCTGGACATCGGCGAAGCCGACCGCCTGTTCTGGTTCACGTCGACCAACTGGATCATGTGGAACCTGACCGTCTCGACGCTGGCAGCGGGCTGCACGGTGATGCTGTTCGACGGCAATCCGGGCCACCCGGACCTGGGCACGCTGTGGCGATATGCGGCGCGCGAGCGCGCGACGTTCTTCGGGCTGTCGCCGGCGTTCGTGACGCTGAACATGAAGGCCGGCATCGAGCCGGGCCGGGCGTTCGACCTGTCGGCGCTGCGGGCCGTCGGCAGCACCGGCTCGCCGCTGAGTCAGGAGGGCTACGCGTGGATCTACGACAAGGTCCACCCGGACGTGCTGCTCGCCTCGATCTCCGGCGGGACCGACCCCAATACGGCGTTCCTCGGCTCGGTGCCCACGCTGCCCATCTACGCGGGCGAGATGCAGGCGCGCGGACTGGGGGTCGCCGTCCACGCGTACGACGACGCGGGCCGGCCCGTGCTGGACGAGGTGGGTGAACTGGTCTGCACGCAGCCGATGCCGTCGATGCCCCTGTACTTCTGGGGCGATCACGACGGACGCCGATATTACGAGAGCTACTTCGACGTGTACCCGGGGGTCTGGCGGCACGGGGACTGGCTGCGGCTGATTCCGCGCCGGGAGTCGGTCACGGGCGTCATCTACGGGCGCTCGGATTCGACGATCAACCGGCACGGCCTCCGCATGGGCACGAGCGAGCTGTACCGCGTCGTCGAGGACTTCCCCGAGGTGGCCGATTCGCTGGTCATCGACCTGGAGTACCTCGGGCGGGAAAGCTTCATGGCGCTGTTCGTGGTGCTGCGTGGGGACGGCCTGCAGGGCACCGGACAGGGCTTGGCAGCCGGGGTCCCGGCAGACCTCAAGAAGCGGTTGCTCGATGCGATCCGCACGCGGCTGTCGGCGCGGCACGTGCCGAACGACGTGTTCGCCGTGCCCGAGGTGCCGCGCACGATGACCGGCAAGAAGCTCGAGGTGCCGATCAAGAAGATCCTGCTGGGCCATCCGGTGGATGCGGCCGTGAACCGGTCGGCAATGGCCAACCCCGGCAGCATCGACTGGTTCGTGGCGTTCGCGGCCCGCCGAGCCTAGACGGACTCGGCGATCGACAGGATCTTCGGCTCGGCGGACTTCACCGCCTCGCGCACCCGTTGCACGTGCTGCGCATCGACGCGCAGGAAGGTCAGCAGCAACGGCGCGTCGTCGCGCGGCGATTGCTTGAACAGCCCGGTGTGACGCGTGATGCCGTCGGCGATCTGGTGGCCGAGCTCGAAGCACGCGGCGTCGGGACGGTCGGCGGGTGGCTGGTCCAGCGGGTGCAGCCGACCGTGCGCGCCCACCAATCGGACCACGTCCGACGGCAGTCCCCACTTGCGGCAGACCTCGGCCCCGAGCTGCGCGTGCGGCGGCAGCCCCTGCTCGGCCTCCAGCGCCGCCGAAAAGCCGATGGCCGGGTCGGCCGCGCGCGCCAGCATCCGCTCGCAGCGATCGGGCTCGACGGTCAGCAACACCATCAGGCCGATGTCGTGCAGCAGGGCGGTCACGTAGACGCGGTCGGCGTCGATGCCCTCGCGGCCGCTGGCCTCGGCGATCGCGCGCGCAGCGTGGGCGACGGTGAAGCTGTGGACCCACAGTGCGCGCTTGGCCTGCCGCAGATTCGGGCGGATCCGGGTGCTCGCACCCAGCGCGAGCACGGTCGCCAGCCGCCACACCTCGCGCGTGCCGAGTCGCTGGATCGCGTGGCCGACGTGCGTGATCTCGTGGCCATGCGGGTTGAAGAACCGGCTGTTCGCGGCGCCGAGCACGCGCGCGAGCAGGGCCGGGTCCGACGCGATGAGTTCACGCAGTGTGCGATCCGAGGACGGGTCGTCCGGGCGCATCGACAACAGCTTCAGCGCCCACGGCGAAATCGGTGCGACACGGCGCAGGGCGCCGTCGAGCCATTGCTGGAACGTGCCGGGATCGGTTCGGGTCGTCGCCGGTGCGTTCATGGCGAGCCCGTTGTCTGCACTCAGGCGGGTTCGTTCGACGCCAGTCCGAGTGCCTCGGCCACGCCGGCGTGCTCGAGCGCCCGGGCCAACAGGGCGCTGGCCCTCGACACCCGCAGCAGCCGGCCGCGACGTCGCGCTTCGGCGGCGAGCAGGACCAGCATGGCGAGCGCGGCGCCGTCGATCCGCTGGACCGCGGAGCCGTCGATGTCCAGGCACTGCCACTCGCCGGTGTCGGACTGCGCGGTGTCGGGCAGCGCGGCGGCGGTCCGCAGGGCGTCGGCCAGGTCGCGCCGGACGGAAGCGACGGCGTACAGGTCGAAGCGGGCGGGCAGGCGATAGGTCGCGATCATCGAGCGTTCTCCGGGCAGCCGGGTGCGGGGCCCCGATCGCCAGTCTCGCTGCCCGGCGCGCCGCGGCAATCCGCGTCCGATGATGGGTGGATTCCGGGCGACGGACCGGAGCCGCGGCGTCGCGCTTCGTGCGAACCGTCACCGACAGCGCCCGGGCGACGATTCAGCATCGTCTGGAACGCCCGGTCCCGGGTGTTGCGGCCGGGGCCTACGATCGCGGCCGCGTCCCTGATAGCATCTGGGCGGATCTCGGGGTGGGGTTTCGCGGGGACCTGTGCCAATCGTGCGAATGACCGCTGCTGTGTTCACGATGCCCGGGCGGTGCGCCGCCGCGGCGCTGATGCTGGCGGCAGCCCTGTCGGGCTGCGCGTCCTGGTTCGGGCCGGGCACCGACTCCGTCGTCCCGACCGACGTGACGTCCGATGCCGGCGCGGGAGCCACGCCCGGCGTCGCCCAAGCGCCCCCGGGAGACACGATCGAGGCGTTCTCGTCGCTGTCGGACCTGGCGAAATCGCGGCACTGGTCGGCCTGGCGCGTGCACGTGACGAAGCCGGTCACGCGCTATCGGTTGGTCGACGCCAGCGGGACCCGGGTGCTGCAGGCCGACGCCGACAAGTCGGCTTCGGGACTGGCGCATCGGCTCGACGTCGACCCCGGCGCGCGGCCGATCCTGGTCTGGCGCTGGCGCGTCGACGGGCTGATCGAAGGGGCCGACGTCGGCGACCGCCACGCCGACGATGCGCCGGTGCGCATCGTGCTGGCCTTCGACGGCGACACCTCGACGCTGCCGCTCAGCGAGCAGATGTTCTTCGAGCGCGTGAAGCTGCTCGCCGGCCATGACATGCCGTACGCGACGCTGATGTACGTCTGGGACAACCGCCACCCGGTCGAGTCAGTGGTGAAGAACTCGCACACGTCGCGGATCCGCAAGCTGGTGGTCGCCAGCGGGCCCAGGGGCGTGAAGCAGTGGAACGACCACCGCCGCGACATCGTTGCCGACTACCGCAAGGCGTTCGGGGAATCACCGGGCCGGCTGATCGGAGTCTCGGTGTTCACCGACACCGACAACACGAAGCAGCGGGCGCGTGCGCAGTACGGCGACATCCGGCTGGTCGGCCGCCCGATCAGTGAGCCGGTTGCGGCCGACGCCCGGTGACCACGGGCACCCGCGGCGCGCTGCCGTAACGGGCGATTCCCAGGCCTTCGGCGCTGATCTCGGGCTGGCGCCGGGCGATCAGGTCGGCCAGCAGCTTGCCCGAGCCGCACGCCATGGTCCAGCCCAGCGTGCCGTGCCCCGTGTTGAGCCACAGGTTGGCGTAGGGTGTTGCGCCCACGATCGGCGTGCCGTCGGGCGTCATCGGGCGCAGCCCGGTCCAGAACGTCGCGGCTGCGACGTCGCCGCCGCGCGGGAACAGGTCGCGCACCACGTGCTCGAGCGTGGCGCGCCGACGGGGATCGAGCCTCAGGTCGAACCCGCCGACTTCGGCCATGCCGCCCACGCGGATCCGGTCGTCGAAGCGCGTGACCGCGATCTTGTAGGTCTCGTCCATCACGGTCGACACCGGTGACGCGGTCGGATCGACGATCGGCACCGTCAGCGAGTAGCCCTTGAGCGGGTACACCGGCAGCTTCAGCGACAGCGGCTCGAGCGCCTGGCGCGAGAAGCTGCCCATCGCGAGCACGTACTGGTCGGCGTGCAGTCGATGGGTGCCGTGTGCGTCGCGCACGACCACCGCGGCGATCCGTCCGGCGCGCTGGTCGATGTGCTGCACGGTGCAGCCGTAGCGGAACTCGACGCCGAGCGCGCGCGCGTCGTCGGCCAGCCGCTGCGTGAACAGCTGGCAGTCGCCGGTCTCGTCGCCCGGCAGTCGCAGCCCGCCGACGAGCTTGTGGCGCACCGCGTGCAGCGCGGGTTCGGCCTGGGCCAGCTGGTCCGGCGCCAGCAGCTCGTAAGCCACGCCGACGTCGCGCAGCACCTGCACGTCCTTGTCGATCGCCTCGAGCTGCGCGTGTGTGCGAAACACCTGCAGGGTGCCGCCCTGGCGGCCTTCGTACGCGATGCCCGTGTCGGCGCGCAGCGCCTTCAGGCAGTCCCGGCTGTATTCGGACAACCGCAGCATCCGCTCCTTGTTGACCGCGTAGCGCTCGGGGCTGCAGTTCATCAGCATCTGCAGCAGCCACGACAGCTGGAACAGCGTGCCGTCCGGTCGGATCGCCAGCGGCGCGTGGCGCTGGAACAGCCACTTGACCGCCTTCAGCGGAATGCCCGGCGCGGCCCAGGGGGTCGAATAGCCCGGCGAGATCTGGCCTGCGTTGGCGAAGCTGGTCTCGAGGGCCGGGCCCGGCTGGCGGTCGATCACCGTCACCTGCAAGCCTGCCTTGGCGAGATACCAGGCACTGGTCACGCCGATGACGCCGCTGCCGAGGACCAAAGCACGCATGGGGGGCTCCGAGGGGTTGTCCGCGACCCGGGTTGCGGGCCTCGCGGGACGGGTTGGTGACAAGCGCTAATTTATTGGCATTTATGGAGTGAATGTAACCATAATTGTGAATCAGAATGGTGAAAAACATGGCATAAATGCCATGAAATGGAGGAATCATGAAGTCTGGCATCCGAACCCTCAGGGCACCGGACCGGATCGACCGAAAGATCCTGCGCACGCTGCAGGACGACGGCCGGATCTCGATCACCGACCTCGCCGCGCGCGTGGGGCTGTCGGCGACGCCGTGCAGCGAGCGCGTCAAGCGCCTGGAGCGCGACGGGCTCATCAGCGGCTACCACGCCCGGTTGAATCCGCACGCGCTGGGTCAGACGCTGCTGGTGTTCGTGGAGATCCGGCTTGCCGCCAAGTCGGGGCAGATCTTCGACGAGTTCAAGCGCGAGGTGCTGCGCCTGCCCAACGTGCTGGAGTGCCACCTCGTGTCGGGCGACTTCGACTACCTGATCAAGGCGCGGATCCCCGAGATGAACGCCTATCGCAAGTTGCTCGGCGACATGCTGCTGGCATTGCCCGGCGCCCGCGAATCGAAGAGCTACGTCGTGATGGAGGAGATCAAGGAGAGCGTGGCGCTGACGATCGACGACTGAGGCGTTCCTCCAGGCGTTGGGTGCGCGCGGCGCAGGCCGCCGGTCGCCGTGAATCGACCGCGGCGCCGAATCGGCGGTGCGCTGGGCCCGCGCCCGCCGAAGCGGTGCCCGCGCGCGTCGAGCGCGACGGCCCGCGGCGGTCGCTTCTGGGCAAGCTTGTCGATGCGCCCCGCACGATCGTCGGGGCGGGAGCGCATCGACATGGACATGCTGACCCGCGAATCAACGACCCCGATCCGCGCATCGGTCGACCCGAGCCGCGAGTGGGCCGACGCGAGCCGCGAAGCGGTCGCGCCGGGGCGTCGCCCGCGCGCGCGCGGCCCGTCGCTGGTCGAGCGCGAGCGCGCCGTGTGCGCGCGCAACTACGCGCCGGTGCCGGTCGTGGTCGAGCGCGCGCTGGACGTCTGGGTCTGGGACGTCGAGGGCCGGCGCTACCTCGACTTCATGAGCGCGTATTCGGCCGTCAGTCACGGCCACCGGCACCCGCGCCTGGTCGCGGCGGCGACCGCGCAGATGGGCAAGGTCTGCGTGACCTCGCGCGCCTACCACAGCGACACCCTGGCGCCGTTCCTGGAGACGCTGTGCCGCCTGGCGGGGCTCGAGCGCGCGCTGCCGATGAACACGGGCGCCGAGGCGGTCGAGACCGCGATCAAGGCGGCGCGCCGCTGGGGCCATCGCGTCAAGGGCATTGCGCCCGATCGCGCGGTCATCGTCGTGGCCGACGGCAATTTCCACGGACGCACGACGACGATCGTCGGCTTCTCGTCGGAGGCCGAGTACCGGCGCGACTTCGGGCCGTTCGCCGCGGGCTTCGCGCACTTTCGCTTCGGCGACCTCGCTTCGCTCGAGGCAGCGATCACCCCCGAGACCTGCGCGGTGCTGATCGAGCCGGTCCAGGGCGAGGCCGGAATCGTCGTGCCGCCTGCCGGCTGGCTGCGCGACGTGCGCGCGCTGTGCGACCGCCACCGCGTGCTGCTGATTCTCGACGAGGTGCAGTCCGGGCTGGGTCGCACCGGCCGCACCTTCGCATTCGAGCACGACGGCATCCGTCCCGACGGGCTGATCCTGGGCAAGGCGCTCGGTGGCGGGCTGCTGCCCGTGTCCGCGTTCCTGGCCGACTCGGCGCTGATGGACGTCTTCGAGCCCGGCAGCCATGGCTCGACCTTCGGGGGCAACGCGCTGGCTGCGGCGGTGGGGCTCGAGGCGCTGCGGGTGCTGCACGACGAACAGCTCGCCGAGCGCAGCGCCGTGCTCGGGCGCCACCTGCTGCGACGGCTGAGCGACTTCCCTGCAGCCTGGCGCGTGCACGTGCGCGGCCTCGGGCTGTGGGCCGGCGTTGACCTGTGCGACAGCGGCGCCGACGCGCGTCGCGTCGTCGAACGGCTGGCCGAGCGGGGCGTGCTGTCCAAGGAGACGCACGGCACCGTGATCCGTATCGCGCCGCCGTTGACCATCACGCTGGCC
>CAYGZN010000077.1:0-10388 GCA_964354355.1 uncultured Burkholderiaceae bacterium
TGCTGCGCGACGGCCTCGGGCTGACCGGCACGCACGTCGGCTGCGACACCAGCCAGTGCGGCTGCTGCGTCGTGCTGCTCGACGGGCAGCCGGTGAAGAGCTGCACCACGCTGGCCGTGCAGGCCGACGGTACGTCGGTTCGTACGATCGAGGGCATGGCGGGCGCGAGCGGGCTGCACCCCATCCAGCAGGCGTTCACCGATTGCCACGGGTTGCAGTGCGGGTTCTGCACGCCCGGCATGGTGATGGCCACCGCAGGGCTGCTCGCGGTGAACCCGGCCCCGAACGACGACGAGATCGCCCACGCACTCGAGGGCAACCTGTGCCGGTGCACGGGCTACGTCAACATCGTCGAGGCGGTGCACCAGGCCGCCGCAGCGATGGCGAAACCGGGTGCCTGAGCGCCACGCGCCGGCTCCGGGCAGCCAGCCAGCAGACAACCCAGCACGCGGAGGCCGCACCTTGGGCGATCCAAAGGAATACGGGCGATTCGGCAGCGGGCACGCCGTGCGCCGCATCGAGGATCCGGCGCTGGTCGCCGGGCGCGGCGCCTTCGCCGACGACTTCAACCTGCCCGGCCAGGCGCACCTGTGCTTCCTGCGCTCGCCGCACGCCCACGCGGCACTGCGATCGATCGACACGGCGGCGGCGTTGCAGATGCCGGGCGTGATCGCGGTGCTGACCGGCGCGCAGCTGGTGGCAGCCGGGGTCGGCACCTTCGCCGGGCCGGCCGGGTTCCCGCGGCCCGACGGCACGCCCGGCGTGTCGCCGCCGCGCCGGCCGCTGGCGCACGAGACGGTGCGCTACGTCGGCGAGGCCGTGGCGGCCATTGTTGCCGACACGCGCGAGCGCGCGCTCGAGGCCCGCGACGCGGTCCTCGTCGACTACGAGCCGCTGCCGGTGGTGGTCGATCCCGACGACGCCGTCGCGCCGGGCGCGCCGCTGGTGTTCGCCGGGGCGCCGGGCAACGTCGCCGCGGCGATGCGCCACGGCGATCGCGCAGCCTGCGACGCGGCGTTCGCGGCGGCCGCACACGTGGTCGCGCTCGAGCTGGTCAACCAGCGGCTCGCGCCCGCGGCGATGGAGCCGCGCGCGGTGCTGGCCGAGTACGACGCGGCAAGCGACCGGCTCACGCTGCGCATGAGCAGCCAGATGCCAGCGGGCGCGCGCAACACGCTGGCCGACGACATCCTGAAGGTCCCGCAGGACAGGGTGCGGGTCGTCGTCGGCGACGTGGGCGGCGGCTTCGGCATGAAGACCGGCCTGTACCCCGAGGACGCCACCGTCGGCTGGGCCGCGCGTCACCTGAAGCGGCCCGTCAAGTGGTGCGCGGAGCGCAGCGACGAATTCCTGGGCGGCGTGCACGGCCGCGACATCAAGACCCGCGCCGAGCTCGCGCTGGCCGCAGACGGTCGGATCCTGGCCCTGCGCATCCGCACGCTCGCCAACGTGGGCGCGTACGCGACGCCCACCGCGGTGGCGATCCAGGTGCTGATCGGCCCGTGGGTGCAGACCAGCGTCTACGACATCCCGACGATCGACTTCGACTTCGTCGCGGTGCTCACCCACACCACGCCGACCGGCGCGTACCGCGGGGCCGGCCGCCCGGAAGCGATCTACAACATCGAGCGGCTGATGGACGCGGCGGCACGCCAGCTGGGCATCGCGCAGACCGAGATCCGCCGGCGCAACATGATCCGGCCCGAGCAGATGCCGTACCGCAACCCGATGGGGCAGACCTACGACAGCGGCAACTTCCCGTCGATCATGGACCAGGCGCTGAAGCTCGGCGACTGGGGCGGCTTCGACGCCCGCCTGAAGGCCTCGGCCGCGAAGGGCAAGCTGCGTGGCCAGGGCATCGCGACCTTCCTCGAGTGGACCGGGGGCAACGTGTTCGAGGAGCGCGTCACCGTGAGCGTCGCGGCCGACGGGTTCATCGAGATCTTCTCGGCCACGCAGGCAATGGGCCAGGGCATCGCGACCACCTACGCGCAGCTCGCGGTGGACGTCTTCAAGGTGCCGATCGAGCGGATCCGCATCGTGCAGGGCGACACCGACCGCGGCGTCGGCTTCGGCAGCGCCGGCTCGCGCTCGCTGTTCACCGGCGGCTCGGCGGTGCGCGTGGCGTCGCAGCGCACGATCGACAAGGCGCAGCAGCTCGCGGCCGACGAGCTCGAGGCGGCCGCGACCGACATCGAGTACGTCGACGGGGCGTTCCGGATCGCCGGCACCGACCGCAGCATCGGCCTGTTCGAGCTGGCGGGCCGCCAGCCCGGGCACCACATCGACATGGACTCGACCAGTTCGGTCGAAGGCGCCAGCTGGCCCAACGGCTGCCACCTGTGCGAGGTCGAGGTCGATCCGGACACCGGCGTGGTCGGCGTGGTCGCGTACGCGTCGGTCAACGACGTCGGACGCGTGGTCAACCCCACCATCGTGCGCGGCCAGCTCGACGGCGGCGCCGTGCAGGGGATCGGACAGGCGCTGTGCGAGCAGGTCGTGTTCGATCGCGAATCCGGCCAGCTGCTGTCGGCGAGCTTCCTCGACTACGCGATGCCGCGCGCCGGAATCGTCGGGCGGTTCCTGACCGAGATGGACCCGTCGATTCCGTGCCGCACGAATCCGCTCGGCGTCAAGGGAGTGGGCGAACTGGGCACGATCGGCGCGACGCCGTGCGTGGTCAACGCGGTGGTCGACGCGCTGTCGCGCGCCGGCGCCGGCGCACGCGCGCTGACGCTGCAGATGCCGCTGACGCCCGAGCGCGTCTGGCGGGCTCTTCACGGGTGACACGATGAACAACTTCGGATTCCACCGGCCGGCCAGCGTCGCCGAGGCGGTGCGCATGCTGGGCGCGGCCGCCGACGGCCGCTTCGTGGCCGGTGGCCAGTCGCTGCTCGGGACGATGAAGCTCGGGCTGGCTGCACCCAGCGACCTGGTCGACCTGTCGCGCATCGGCGGACTGTCGGGCATCACCGTCGAGACCGGTGTCCTGAGGATCGGGGCAACGACGACGCACGCGATGGTCGCGGCGTCGCCGGACGTCCGCCGCCTGATCCCGGCGCTGGCCAACCTGGCCGACCTGATCGGCGACCCGGCGGTGCGCGCGCGCGGCACGCTGGGCGGCAGCATCGCCAACAACGACCCGGCCGCGTGTTACCCGGCCGGCGTGCTCGGTCTGGGGGCCACGATCCACACCGACCGACGCGCGCTGGCGGCCGACGACTTCTTCACCGGCCTGTACGAGACGGCGCTGGCGCCGGGCGAGCTCGTGACCGCGGTGTCGTTCCCGGTGCCGCAGCAGGCGGGCTGGTCCAAGTTCAGGCAACCCGCCTCGGGCTTCTCGCTGGTGGGCGTGTTCGTGAGCCGCGGTCCGGCGGGGGTTCGGGTCGCGGTCACCGGCGCAGCGGCGTGCGTGTTCCGCTGCGCGCCGCTGGAAACGGCGGTGGCCGCAGACTTCTCGCCCCGTGCGTGCACCGGCGTGCGGGTGGCAGCGTCGGACCTGAACAGCGACCTGCACGCGAGTGCCGAGTTCCGGGCGCACCTGATCCCCGTGCTGGCCGGGCGTGCCGTGCAGCAGGCGGGCGTGGACCGATGATTGCGCGTGGACCGAGGACCGGGCGTGGCGCGTTGATCGGGCGCAGCGCCGCGGCGGCCGGCCTGGTCGCGCTCGCGCTCGGCGCCGCGCTGCCGCAGTCCTGGGCCGCGGCGCAGCCCGCCAGCCCCGAGCGACGTGCCGTCAAGGGTCCCAAGCCCAGCGCGGCCCGAGCGCAGCCGCCAGCCGGCACCGTGTCCGACTACGCCGCGCGCGACGAGGTCCGCACCTTCATCCGGACCATGGTCGATCGCCACGGCTTCGCCGAAGAGCAGCTGCTGCGCGTGTTCGCGAAGGTGCGCCACTCCGATGCCGCGCTCAAGCTGATCGCGCCCGCGTCGCCCGCGTTCAAGCGGTCGTGGATCGCCTACCGCGACCGGTTCGTCGAGCCGGTGCGGATCCGGGAAGGCCTGCGGTTCTGGCGCGAGCACGCCGAGCCCGTGCGCCGCGCGGCCGAGCAGTTCGGCGTGCCCGAGGAGATCGTCGTGTCGATCATCGGCGTCGAGACCATCTACGGACGCAATACGGGCGACTTCCGCGTGGTGGACGCGCTGACCACGCTGGCCTTCGACTACCCGCGGCGCGCGCCGTTCTTCACCGAGGAGCTCGAGCAGTTCCTGCTGCTGTCGCGCGAGCAGCGCATCGACCCGTTGCGGACCAAGGGCTCGTTCGCCGGCGCGATCGGGCTGCCGCAGTTCATGCCGGGCAGCATCCGCCGGTACGCGGTGGACTTCGACGGCGACGGCCGCATCGACCTGCTCGCCAGCCCGGTCGATGCGATCGGCAGCGTCGCGCGATTCCTGTCGGAGCACGGCTGGCAGACGGGCGCAGCGACGCACTTCGCAGTGACCGTCGAGGACGAGGCCCGTGCGCGGCCCGCGCTCGAAGCCGGGATCCCGCCGGCGCTGAGCCCGCTTGAGCTGACCGAGATGGGCGTGACCAGCCCGAACGCGATTCCGCCCGACACCCGGCTGTCGCTGATCGACCTGCCCAACGGCGACGACTCGACCCACTACGTGCTGGGCGCGAACAACTTCTGGGTCATCACCCGCTACAACCGCTCGTACTTCTACGCGATGGCGGTCATCGACCTGGCCGCGGCGCTGAAGTTCCAGCGGCCGCCGGCGGCGACCGCCGCTGCCGGCGGGTCCTGAGCCGCCCGCGTCAACCTGGCCGAGGCCGCGTCGGCACGTCGGTGAACACCGGCGCGCGCTTCTGCAGGTTCGCCGTCACCGCCTCGATCTGGTTCGGGCTGCCCATCACCCCGATCTGCTCGGCCGACTCCGCCCGCAGCACCGCGGCCGCATCGCCGGTCTCGGCCACGCGCAGCAGCCGCTTGTCGGCACGGATCGCGTCGGGGCTCCTGCCCGCGACCTCGCGCGCGAAGGCGAGCGCCTCCCGATACGGGTCGTCGCAGACGCGCGTGGCGAAACCGAGCGCCAGGGCCTCGGTGCCGCTGAACACGCGGCCCGAGTAGGTCAGCTCGCGCACGACGTCGGCGCGCGCCAGCCTCGGCATCAGCAGGGCGCCACCCATGTCCGGCACGAGCCCCCACTTGATCTCCATCACCGACATCCGGGTGTCCGGGGCGACGAAGCGCAGGTCGGCCCCGAGCGCCACCTGGAATCCCCCGCCGAGTGCCACGCCGTGCACCGCGGCGATCACCGGCACCGGAACGTCCTGCCAGACCAGCACCGCGTACTGCGCGGCATTGGCGATGCCGTGCGTGCGCGGGCCCAGCCGAAGCTCGTTCGAGGCGTCCGGCCGGTCGGGTCCGGCCATGCGGGCGAACCGCCCCATGTCGAGCCCCGCGCAGAACGCCCGCCCTTCGCCCGACAGGACGACCGCGCGCAGGCCGGGCTCGTCGATCAGCCGCTCGCCGGTCTGCACCAGCGCCTCGAACATTGCCGGGTCGAGCGCGTTCATCTTGTCCGGACGGTTCAGCCGCACGTCCGCGACCCCGTCGGTCATCGTGACTCGAATCCGGTCTTCCATGGTCGTCTCCTCGTCGAGGGGCTGGGTCGGGCGAGCCCGCGTGCCTGGTGCGTTGATCGTTCGAGCGCAAGAATACAACGGCGGTGGTCGTGACCGGCCCGTTCAGGCCCGCCGGTGCAGCAGCGCCATCGCCACGCCGGTGCAGACCACCGCGGCCATGCCGGCCAGCGCGAGCGAATCGGGAAACGTGCCGAACACCAGCCAGCCCATGCCCAGCGCGGCGACCGTGTGCACGTAGCTGAACGGCGCGATCGCCGTCGCCGATGCGCGCTCGTAGGCGCGCACCAGCAGCAGGTGGCCGCCCGCGCCGACCACCCCGGCGCACACGAACAGCAGCACGTCGAACCACGATCTCGGCGCCGTCCAGAACACCGGCACCAGCCCGCACAGCAGCACGGTCGCCACCAGCGCGCCGATGAACAGCGTCGCAACGCCGTCGTCGACACCCGCGAGCCGGCGCGTGAGCAGCGCATAGCCGGTCACGAAGACCGCGGTCAGCAGCGGCAGCAGCGCCGCGCCGGAGAACAGCGCCGAGCCCGGCCGCACGATCAGCAACACGCCGGCAAAGCTCGCCGCCAGCGCCCACCACGTCCCGCGCGGCGCACGCTCGCCCATCCAGAGGACTGCGGCCGCGCTGATCAGCACCGGCGCGACGGCCTGGATCGCGGTCGCCTCGGCCTGCGGCATCCGGGCCAGCGCGGCGAAGAACGTGATCGACGACAACCCCAGGCACACGCCGCGCGCCCCCTGCAGGCCGGGACGACGGGTGCGGATCAGCCTCGCTCCGCTTCGCGGCAGCAGGATCACCAGCATCACCAGCACGTGGAACAGGTAGCGGGCCCACGCGACCATCGGCGAGGGGTAGGTCTGCGACAGGAACTTCGCGATGCTGTCGAGCACCGCGAAGGTCGCGAACGCAAGCACCGCGAACCCGATCCCCTGCAGCGTCCGGGCCGCGGACGCTGCAGCGTCGCGGCGCGCGGGCGCGCCGCCAGCGGTCACGCCGGGAACACGCCCGTGGACAGGTAGCGATCGCCGCGATCGCACACGACGAACACGATCGTCGCGCCCTCGACCTGCTCGGCCACGCGCAGCGCGATGCAGCAGGCGCCGGCCGCCGACGGTCCGCAGAAGATCCCCTCCTCGGCCGCGAGCCGCCGCGCCATCGCCTCGGCGTCGGCCTGGCTCACGTACTCGATGCGATCGACGATCGCGTGCCGGTAGATCTTCGGCAGGTAGGCATCGGGCCACTTGCGGATGCCCGGGATCGACGAGCCTTCGTCGGGCTGCGCACCGACGATCTGCACCGCGGGCTTCATCTGCTTCAGGAAGCGCGACACCCCGGTGATCGTGCCGGTGGTGCCCATCGCCGACACGAAGTGCGTGACCCGCCCCGACGTGTCGTGCCAGATCTCGGGGCCCGTCGTCTCGAAGTGCGCGGCCCAGTTGTCGTCGTTGGCGAACTGGTCCAGCACGCGCCCCCGGCCCTCGGCCTGCATCCGATCGGCCAGGTCCCGCGCGTACTCCATGCCCTGCTCCTTCGTGACCAGCACCAGCTCCGCACCGAAGGCGCGCATCGTCTGGCGGCGCTCGACGGACAGGTTCTCGGGCATGATCAGCACCATCCGGTAGCCGCGGATCGCGGCGGCCATCGCCAGTGCGATGCCGGTGTTGCCCGACGTGGCCTCGATCAGCGTATCGCCGGGCCGGATCTCGCCGCGCGCCTCGGCGCGCACGATCATCGCGAGCGCCGGGCGGTCCTTGACGGACCCGGCTGGATTGTTGCCCTCGAGCTTGCCCAGCAGCACGTTGCCGCGGGCCGCGTTGGCCGCCCCCGGCAGCCGCTGCAGGCGCACCAGCGGCGTGCCGCCGATCGCGTCCTCGATCGTCTTGTACTCGGGCGAAGTCATCGGCGAATCGCGGGTCCCGTTGCGGCTCAGGGCGAGATCGCCGGCTCGGCGCGGTCCGGCTCCCGGTGCGCGGCATCCCGGTGCGCCGCCTCGCGGTGCACGACGGCGTCCGAGCCCGGCAGCCGGGCGACGCCGGGCAGGTCGGCCGACAGGATCGCCTGGCGAAGCGCGTCGATGGCGGCGAACCGGGTGAAGCTCTTGCGCCAGGCGAGCACGACCCGGCGCACCGGCACCGGCGGCTCGAACGGTACGTACGCGAGCAGCTCGTCGTGGTGGCGCCGGCCATCGAGCACCGCGCCCGGCAGCGCGAGCCAGGGCAGCACCGTCACGCCGATGCCCGAGGCCACCATGTGGCGGATCGTTTCGAGCGACGAGCCTTCGAAGGTCTTCTGGATCCCCGCGCTGGCCTGCGAGTAGCGCGACAGCTCGGGGCAGACCTCGAGCACCTGGTCGCGAAAGCAGTGCCCGGTGCCCAGCAGCAGCATCGTCTGCTCCTTGAGCTCGGTCGAGGCGATCGCCTTGCGCCGGGCCCACGGATGGGCCTTGGGAACGGCCACGACGAACGGCTCGTCGTAGACGGCCTGCGTGACGAAACCCTGGTCGGGGAACGGCTCGGCCAGGATCGCCACGTCGATGTCGCCCTGGCGCAGCAGCTCGAGCAGCTTGACGGTGAAGTTCTCCTGCAGCAGCAGCGGCATCCGCGGCGCCTGTTCGATCACGCGGGGCACCAGCACCGGCAGCAGGTACGGCCCGATCGTGTAGATGACGCCCACCCGCAGCGGACCCGACAGCGGGTCCTTGCCCTGGCGCGCGATCTCCCGGATCGCAGCCGACTGCTCGAGCACGCGCTGGGCCTGCTCGACGACCTGCAGGCCGATCGGGGTCACGCTGACTTCGGCGGGACCGCGCTCGAACAGCTGCACGCCCAGCTCCTCCTCGAGCTTGCGGATGGCCACCGACAGCGTCGGCTGGCTGACGTGGCAGGCCTCGGCGGCACGGCCGAAATGACGTTCCCGGGCGACCGCGACGATGTATTTCAGCTCGGTCAGTGTCATGGGCCAATCTTACCAGCGCCGTGCGATGATCCCGAAAGACCGCCCCCGACCGGCACCCCGACGCCTCCCGAACCGCGAGACCGGACCCATCCCATGCCCAGAATCCCCTATCTGCCGACCGACCTGTCGGAGCCCCGCGCGATCGTCGACGCCGTGCGCGCCCGCCGCGGCGGCACGCTGCTGAACCTGGACCGCCAGCTGCTGCACAGCCCGCCGCTGGCGATGGGCTGGAACACGATGCTGGGCGCGGTGCGCCGCGACCTGTCGCTGTCGCCGCGCCTGCGCGAGCTGGCGATGTGCCTGGTCGCCGTGCTGAACCGCGCCGAATACGAGTTCGTCCAGCACGCTCCCCTGTTCGTTGCGGCCGGCGGCACACCGGCCCAGGTCGAGGCGCTGCGCGACCCGGATTCGGCCCGCGTCGATGCGACCCGTTTCGACGCGACCGAGCGCGCGGCGATCGGCCTGACCATCGAGATGACGCGCAGCGTGCAGGTGGCCGACGACACGTTCGAGGCCGTGCGACGGGCGCTGCCCGACGCGCGACAGGTGGTCGAGCTGGTGGCCGTGATCGCCGCCTACAACATGGTGTCGCGTTTCCTGGTCGCGCTGCACGTCGAGCCCGAGTAGTCAGGGCGCCGCGCCGCGGCGGGCGCACGCCCGCCGCTTCGACGCCCGCATCAGGCCTTGAGGAACTCCTCGCGGCCCGCCAGCCAGCGCCGCAGGTGCGCATCGACCTGCGCGCCCGGGCCCCCCAGCATCCGGTCGGCCGCATCGCGGGCGGCCTCGGCCAGGTCGGCGTCTCGATCGAGATCCGCGAAGCGCAGCAGCGCCAGCCCCGACTGGCGCGCGCCGAGGAACTCCCCCGGCCCGCGCAGCAGCAGGTCGCGGCGCGCGATCTCGAAGCCGTCGGTGGTCTCGTACATCACCTTCAGGCGCTCGCGCGCGGTCGCCGACAGCGGCGGCCGGTACATCAGCACGCAGGCGCTCTCGGCGGCCCCGCGCCCGACGCGCCCGCGCAGCTGGTGCAGCTGCGCCAGCCCGAATCGCTCGGCGTGCTCGATCACCATCAGCGACGCATTGGGCACGTCCACGCCGACCTCGATGACGGTCGTGGCCACCAGCACGTCGAGCTCGCCGCGCACGAAAGCGTCCATCGTCCCCGCCTTCTCGGCCGACGGCAGCCGCCCGTGCACCAGTCCGACGCGCAGGTCGCCGAGCTCCGTCGACAGCGCCGCGTGGGCGTCGATAGCGGTCTGCAGGTCGAGCGTCTCGCTCTCCTCGATCAGCGGGCACACCCAGTAGACCTGCCGACCGCCGGCCACGGCCGCGCGCACCCGCGCCACCACTTCCGCGCGCCGCGCCTCGGTGACCAGCTTGGTTCGCACCGGCGTGCGCCCCGGCGGCAGCTCGTCGATGACCGACACCTCCAGGTCGGCGTAGTACGTCATCGCCAGCGTGCGCGGGATCGGCGTGGCACTCATCATCAGCTGGTGGGGCAGCGCCTCGCCTCGGCCCGCGCGCAGCGCCAGCCGCTGCGCCACGCCGAAGCGGTGCTGCTCGTCGACGACCGCCAGCCCCAGGTTCGGGATGTCGACCGTGTCCTCGACCAGCGCGTGGGTGCCGACCAGCAGGTCGACCCGCCCGCCGGCGACCTCGGCGCGGGTGGCCTTCTTGCCGGATTCCTTCAGCGAACCCGCGAGCCACGCGACGCGGATGCCCAGCGGCTCGAGCCAGCCGCGCAGCTTGCGCCAGTGCTGCTCGGCCAGGATCTCGGTGGGGGCCATCAGCGCTGCCTGCCGCCCGCTGCCGATCGCCTGCATCGCCGCCAGCGCGGCG
>CAYGZN010000078.1:0-1971 GCA_964354355.1 uncultured Burkholderiaceae bacterium
CGTCCAGGGCGCCGCGGTGGTCGAGGCGATCGATCCGGCCACGCGGCGGGTGCGGCTCAAGGGCGCCGACGGCCGCTCGATGATGGTGCAGGCAGGCCCCGCCGTGCAGAACTTCCAGCAGGTGAAGGTCGGCGACCGGGTCACGGTCCGCTACACCGAGGCGATTGCGGCGGAAGTGGTCAAGCCCGGAACCGGCGTGACGACGAGCGCACCGGTGGCCACGACCGACCGCGCAGCCGCCGGCGAGCGTCCGCGCGCCTCGGAGTCCGTGACCCTCAAGGGGGTGGTCAAGGTCGCGTCGGTCGATACGGTCAACAACACCGTGGACATCGTCGGCTACGACGGCGCGGTGCGCAAGATCCGTGTGGTCGACGCCAATGCGCAGGCGTTCATCCGCGGGCTGAAGGTCGGGGACGAGGTCCAGCTGACGTTCACCGAGGCGGTCGCCATCGCCGTGGAGCCGGCGCGCTGAGTCCCGGAAACCCGACACCCCGGAGCCCTCGATGCCTGGTCCCGTCGGATTCCCCGGGGGCTGAACGCTGCTCGCGCTCGGCGTGATCGTGTCCAGTCCGGTCGCGTCGGCGCACCCGTCCGGACCGACTCGCACTATTTCGTCGGCGCGACCTTCTCCCAGCTCGAGTCCGGGTTGTAGGCGGTGATCTGGCGCGCGATCGCGTCGGTGCCCGGCCCCAGGTTCTTCTGGTGGACGACGCCGTCGCGATCGACGATGAAGGTCATCACGCCGGTGTCGCCGTAGCGCTCGGGCCAGGCGATCAGCGCGTAGCCGTCGGTCATCAGGCCGTTGCGAATGTAGCTGCGGGCGCCTCCGGGCGCATCCTTGCCCTGCGCGGTCAGCACCCGGTAGAGGTAGCCATGATAGGGCTGTCCTCGCCGCGCCTCTGCGAACTCCGCGCCGGCGGGACTCTCGGGCTCGTCCGGCAGCGACGCCCAGTACAGGCCGTCCCGCTTGCCGGGCGACGACACGCTGCGCATCGCGAAGTGCTTCACGCTCCGGCGGTCGGGGTTCTGCGCGTAGTACTCCTCCTGCGCGTCCGTGTAGGCGAGCGCCACCTGGATCGCTGCCAGTTCGTTGCGTCCGATCCGCCGCGTGCGCATCTCGGCAGGCGCCGCCCGGGTGTCGAAGCGCCAACCCGATGCCGTCTTGATGATCGGGATCGGCAGCGTCCAGCCGTTCGTGCCGACTTCGAGCATTGCCTTGTCGCTGCCGGAATCCACGATCCGGTGCTGGCGCGCCCACGCCTCGAGAAAGGCGTAGCGGTCCGTCGCCGAATCCGACTCGGCCGGGATGAAGCGACGGAAGTCGGGGCCGAGCACCACTTTGACCCATGCGTCGTCGTTGGACGCGATGCCCTCGACCAGCGCATCGGCCGCAGCCGCCGGCGTCGCAAACGTCTTCTGGGCGTGTGCGGGCGACGCGATCGCGAACGAGCCTGCAACCAGCAGGGCACCGAATGCCGCAACGAGCGGGCGGAAAGAGAGGGCCTTGGTCTGCATGTCGTGTCTCCCGTCCTATCGGCCGCGTGCGCCGCCGCCCGCAGCAGCCTTGGCGGCACCGGCGCCGCCGGCCCGTGCGCCGCTAGCGGCCTTGGGGGCTGCAGCCGGTCGTGCGGCCGCAGCCGGCCTGGCCGCGGCAGCCGGTTTCGGAGCGGCAGCCGGCATCGGCTTGGCGGCCCCCCCGGCGCCGGATGGTCGCTGCTGCGCGACCTTCTGGCTGGCGGCGCCGCGGTCGATCTGCTGTTTTGCCTGGCGGTCGCCCGCGCCCTTGAGTGCGCTGTCCTGCGACGCCTGCTGCGCGCGCTGGCGCGCGGCGTCGCGGTCCGCGTTCTGGGCCTTCTGGCGCGCGGCGTCGCGATCGACGCTCTGCGCCTTGTCTCGGGCCGCATCGCGATCGACGTTCTTCGCCTTCTCTCGGGCCGCGTCGCGATCGACGTTCTTCGCCTTGTCGCGGGC
>CAYGZN010000078.1:2071-10339 GCA_964354355.1 uncultured Burkholderiaceae bacterium
TCGACGTTCTTCGCCTTGTCGCGGGCGGCGTCGCGATCGACGTTCTGGGCCTTCTTCTGCGCCGCCTCGCGCTCGACGTTCTGAGCCCGCTCGCGAGCCGAGCCGGAGCCGGCGTCGACGCCGCGGTCGGCCATCGCCTGCTGGGCGCGGTCCCGGCTGGCGTCGCGGCTGGCGTCCTTGCCACGATACGGGTCACGGCCGCCGGCCGCCGACTTGCGCTCGAGGTTCTGGCGCTGGGCGTTGCCGCCGCGGTAGTCGGCCTTGCGATGCCCCGGGTCGTGGTTCCAGCTCGTCCGGTTGTTGTTGACGTCGATGCGGTTGTTCACGTTGATGTTGTTGTACCGGTTGACGTTGATGTTCACGTCGCGGCGGCCCCAGTCGAAGCCGCCCCACAGCGCGTTGGAGATGCCGATCCCCACGCCCCACGCGAGGCCGGTGGCGACCGTGCGCGAGAACCAGTACCCGGGCGGCGGCGGGTAGTAGAAGGGCGGGTACGACGGGTACCACCACGGCCCGTACACCACCGCCGGGTTGTACGCCGGCACGAAGACCACCGACGGCTGCGCCGGCTCGATGACGATCACCTGCTGCTGCGGCGCCGGCTGCTGCACGACCACGGTGGTCGAGGCCGGCGCGGGTGCGGGTGCGGCGGGCGGTGCCGGCTGGCTCGACACCTTGATCTGTTCGTTCGAGGCGAGGTTGCCCGACTTCTGCGCAGCGGCGCGCAGGCGCTGCACCGAGTCCATCACGTCCTCGGGCTGCGCGAGGAACGCGTCACCCAGGTTCCTGACGTAGTCCGGCTTGTCCCCGAGCGTGATCAGCACCTCCGGAAAGGCGACCATCGACGCGACCGACGGGTCCCAGTCGTTGCCTTCCACCTGCTTGACCGCGGCGTCGCCCTTCGCATCCGGGTGCGCCTTCGACCACTTGACCGCTTCCTGGAACTCGTCGGGATAGGTCGCCGCCATCATGAGCTGCGACAGCAGCGCGTCGGGGTAGAGCGCGACCTGGGCGAGCATCTGGTCGAGCTGCTCGTTCGTGAACGGCTTGTCCGCCGACTGCGCTGCCGCAGCCAACGGCAGCGCCAGCGCGATTGCGAACAGCAGCCGGCGAAGCCGGGACGTGAGCGCCATGAGCATCGTTCTTCCCTCGATCGTCGAATCCGTGCGGGCAGTATGGTACGAGACTTCTGGTCCCGAAGTCGACGCGCTCAGCGCGTGACGATCGGGAACGTGCCCGGGGCCTTCTCGATCAGCGCGAGGAACCGACCCAGGTCGATCACGCTGCCGTCGATCCTGGTCTGGTCGGACAGCAACAGGTCCTTGGCCCCGACCTGTCCCGTCATCATCTGCAGGAAGAAGGCCTGGGTCAGCTTCAGCGTGGCGTTCGCGTCGGGCGCGGCCGGCGCCTTGTGGTGGTGCATCACGCCGTTCTGCACGCTGAGCACGTAGCTCTCGGCGCTGTCGGAGAACACCAGGTTGACCTTCATGCGCATGTCGGCCGCCTTGGTGCCGTCGATCGACGCGGCCATGCGCTCGAGGAACCGCTCGGTGGGCACGTGAGCCAGCATGTCGCGCAGCTGGTCCAGGTTCACGCCCGACGCGGGCCGGCCGTTGCGAAGCTCGAACGCCCCGCTCAGGTACACGTTGCGCCAGGGCGCGGACTCGGCCGCGTAGCCCATCTGCTCGAACGCCCTGGCCAGCAGCTCGCTGGCCGCCGCGTTCTTTGCGTCGGCGTAGACCACGTGCTTGAGCGCCTCGGCCGCCCAGCGGAAGTCGCCCTTGTCGTAGGCCTGCTGGGCATTGGCGACGATCCGGTCGGCGCCGCCGGCCAGCTCCACGTAGCGCTTGCCCGCTTCCACCGGCGGCAGGGGGTTCAGGTTGGCCGGGTGGGCGTCGTACCAGCCCAGGTAGAACTGGTAGACCGCCTTCACGTTGTGGCGCACCGTGCCGTAGTAGCCCCGCACGTTCAAGTGGTCCTGCAGCGATCCGGGCAGCGTCATCGTCTCGGCGATCTCGGGCCCCGTCAGGCCGGCGTTCATCTGCCGCACGGTCTGGTCGTGGATGAACTTGTAGACGTCGCGCTGCTTGGTGATGAACTGGCTGATCCGCTCCTTGCCCCACACCGGCCAGTGGTGCTGGTTGAAGATCACCTCGGCTTCGGATGCCCACGCCAGCGACTCGTCCAGGTAGCCGGCCCACTTCAGCGCATCGCGCACCTTCGCGCCGCGCAGCGTGTACAGGTTGTGCAGCGTGTGGCTCATCATCTCGGCGCCACCGAACGCCTTGAATTCCGGCAGGTAGAACACGAACTCGGACGGCGCCTCGCTGCCGGGCACGTTGTAGAACACGAACCTGCGGCCGTCGATCTCGAGCTCCTGCTTCGGCTTGTCGACCACCACTGTGGGCGGCAGGATGCCGATGCTGCCGTACGCGACCGCCTTGCCCAGGCCGTTGTCCACCAGGCCCTTGGCATCGCGGGGCAGGCGGCTGCCGTACATGTAGTTGGAGCGGCGCCCCATCGCCACGCCCATCATCAGGTTCTCGCTGGTGGCCTCCTCCATGAAGCCCACGGGCGCCACCACCGGCACGTTGCGCTGCCTGGCGTCCTGCGCCGAGATGACGCCCAGTGCACCACCGAAGTGGTCGACGTGACTGTGCGTGAAGACCACGCCGGACACCGGCTTGTCACCGAGGTGTTTGCGGGCGAAGGCCATCGCCGCCGCAGCGCTCTCGCGCGACGTGGCGGTGTCCACCACGATCCAGCCGGTCCTGCCCTCGATCAGCGTGATGTTGGCCAGATCGAAGCCGCGCAATTGCCAGATGCCTTCGGTGACCTTGAACAGGCCGATCTGGTTGTTCAGCAGGGCCTGGCGCCACAGGCTCGGATTGACCGTGGCGGGCGCCTCCCCCTTCACGAAGGCGAAGGAGTCGTAGTCCCAGATCAGGTTTCCGGCGTCGTCCCTGACCTGCCCGGTGGGGGTTGCGATCAGGCCCCGCCTGGCATCGGCGAAGGAGGCGGGGTCGGACAGGTCGGCGGCCTTGGCCACCGCGGCGTTGGCCTGCTGCACGCTGGCCGAGACATCGCCGCCCGCGACGGGGGTGCCCGTCCGGGGCGAGCACGCGGCCAGGCCGATGGCAAGGGCTGCTGCCAGCGGCACGGCCCCTGGCCGGTGCCACGTGACGTCGGGCCGTCGATGCAAACGATGCGGCGCGGTGAGGGTGCTCATGGACGGGTTTCCTGTTGGCGCGGGGTGCCGGTGATCGATCACGAACGGGTCGTCGTCGGGTTGCGATGAACGCGATCGTCGTGGCCGCGCGTCAGCGACGCAGGAAGTCGAGCATCCGGTCGGCCAGCCGGCCATAGGGCGGGGCCAGCAGGCTGACGCTCGAGAAGCGCGACTGGTGAAAGACGGGCCTCAGCTTGGAGAAGGTCGCGAAACCCTCGCGACCGTGGTAGTGCCCCATGCCGGATTCGCCAATGCCGCCGAACGGCAGGTCGTGCTGGCCGACGTGAAACAGCGCGTCGTTGATCGACACGCCGCCGGACATCACCCGCTCGAGCAGGTGGTCGATGTGGTGCCGGTCGTGGGTGAAGGGATACAGCGCCAGCGGTCGCGGGCCGCTGTTGATACGCTCGATCACCTCCTCGAGCGAATCGTAGGCGACGATCGGCAGGATCGGGCCGAAGATCTCGCGCTGCATCAGCTCGCTGTCCCACGGCGCGTCGAGCACGAGGTGCGGCGCGATCTTGCGGCTGCCCCGGTCGTGGGCGGGTCCGTCGATCAGCTTCACGAGCTTCGCGTTGCGCCGGCTCGCGTCGTCCAGAGCACCCAGCAGTCGGTCGAAGGCGCGCTGATCGATGATCGAGGTGTAGTCCGGCGATTCCAGCCGCGGGTAGCGTCTCGGGACGATCTCGGCCGCCAGCTTCGCGAACGCGTCCACCTTGCCACGCGGCACGAAGACGTGGTCGACCGTGGTGCAGATCTGACCCGCGTTCAGGCACTTCACGTACAGGATGCGCTCGGCCGCCGTTCGCAGCGGATAGTCGTCGCACACGACGGCCGGGGCCTTGCCGCCCAGTTCCAGCGTCACCGGGCACAGGTTCTGCGCGGCGGCCGCCATCACGGCACGCCCGGTGGTGCCCGACCCGGTGAAGATCAGGTGGTCCAAGGGCAGCTTCGAGAACTCGACGCCGACGCCGCCCGTCTCGTCGAAGACCTGCAGCTTCTCCGGCGGGAAGTAGGCCGGCATGCGCTCGATCAGCAACCGCGCCAGGTGACGCGAGTTCTCGCTCATCTTGACCATCGCCCGGTTACCGGCAGCGAAGATCGCCGTCAGCGGCACCAGGCTCAGGTTCAGCGGGAAGTTCCACGGCACGATCACGCCCACCACGCCTACCGGCTGCGGAATCACGCGGTTGCCCGCCAGCCCGAAGATCATGCGGTTGACCGAGCGGCGCTGCGGCTTCATCCACCCGGCCAGGTGCGCGAGCGTGCTCCTGATGTCGTCGCTGACCGGCACCACCTCCGCCAGCAGCGTCTCGTGGCGCGAGCGGTGGCCGTAATCGGCGCTGATGGCGTCACAGATCGCGTCGGTGTTCTCGCGCACGAATCGCGCGAGCCGCAGCAGGTCGTCCTTGCGCTCGGCCAGACTGGGCACGGGATGCGCGCGGTAGGCCTGGCGCTGGCGCTGCAGCGCGTCGTGCAGCACGGCCGAGGTGGCCGCAGCGGCCGGAGGGGTATCGGGAATCGTCATGTTCATGGTCGATCTCACGGTCAATCCACCCGCGGCCCTAGGGCAGCCGATTGCTGTCCTGGTCACCGATCAGGCAGCGGCGGATGCGATTGTCCACGAAATCGAGGTCCGGGCCATACGGCGTGACCGACCAGAGGGCATCGGCCGGCAGGAACTGCCCCTTTTCGAAGTGCGGCGCGCAGCGCCGCCGGCACTGCGGGGGTTCCCCGCCGATGTCGTCGACCAGGACCGGGTAGGGGGTCTCGGCCGCCGCGCCTGCGAAGCGGCGGCCGGGCGCCCGGTCACGCGGCGCGGGGACGCGCCGATCGGATGCACCCGCGCGGGGTGCCTGAAGCGCGCAGCGAAGGGCGCGCGGGTGCTGCGGGCCGCCTCAGGCCGCGGCGCTCAGAGCCCGTTCGCCGCAGCGACGAGCTGGCTCCAGGTCCTCGACTCCGAGAACTCGTAGGCGCCATCGCCGTTCGCATCGAGTTCCACGGTCACGTTCGTCGCGGAGTTGGCGGTGACCCGGGCCGAACCGCTGTCGGTCGTTCGGACCAGCAGCACGCCCGCCGACGGGAAGGTGCCGATGCGCCCGGACAGGGGCGTGGGGTTGGACAGCGCAATCGGGCCCGGCAGGCCCGTGCCGGCAGCGGTGCCCTGGACCGAGTAGGCGAACGTCCCGGCGGTGTCGTCGATGAGCAGCCGCGCCGAGAAGCCGGACAGTGAGGCCGTCGAGGCGTTCTCGGAAACGGTCAGGTTGCGACCCGTGACGGTGACGTCCAGCAGCTGGGGCCCCACGTTGGTGACCGCGGCCTGGACCGAGAAGTCACCATCGACGGTTGCGCTGTCGGCTCCCTGCGTGCCGCGGAACTGGGTGAAGACGAAGGTCGCACCGACCGACTGGGAGGCCGTCGACGCGGACCCGGTCACGACCAGCCCCGAGAACGAGAAGCCGCCGTTGAGCGTGACGCCATAGATCACGCAGTTCGTGAAGAGGAAGCTGCCGGAATCGCCCGTGGTCAGGGTGCCGCTGTTGTCGGCATCGTTGCGCGACACGCTGAATTCTCCGCCGCCTGGGCACGTCGCGCTGTCCGATGCCAGGGCTTTTGTGGACACCTGCGGGGTTGCAGCGGGCCGGGCCGTCAGTGCGATCAGACGCTTGGTGGCGAACTCCGCCAGGCTGAACCGGATGCCGGTGTTCTGGACCGATCCGTCCTTGATCGAGATGGCAGCAGTCGACCCGCTGGAATAGAGCGCGCTGGCCGCCTTGTAGGCCTGGGCGGCGGCGGGTGCCGCGTTGGTCGCGGTGAGCTGGCTGGTGGCCGGCGCCGCTGCTGCGGGCGTCGTAGCGGCGTCGTCGCTGCCGCCGCCGCCGCATGCGCTGAGGGCCAGCGCCAGCAGCGACGCGGCAGGCGCGAGGCGGCGCCATGCAAGTTGAATCGGTGGTCCCTGGGGCATCGTTTTCTCCGGGCTGCTGCGGGTGTCCCGACAAAGGCTGCCGGCAGGTTCCCACAACGTGGTTCGCGCGCGACGCGCGCGCTTGCCGGGCGGGACTGCAGGGCCGACGGACGGCCGGATTCCTGCGCACAGGTTCCTCGCAGCCTGCGTGATTCCCCGGGCCGGTTTCCTTTGACGCCCCCGCCGTCGGCCGCTAAATTGGGCCGCGGCCCACACCACCCGGAGATGCCATGGAAGGTCAGCCCAACCCCGAGCGGATCCTGCAGACCGGCCTGGCGTTCTGGGCGTCGAAGACGCTGCTGAGCGCGGTCGAAATGGGCCTGTTCACCGAACTGTCACGTGGGCCCGAGGACTTCGACTCGCTGCGCGGCCGCATGGGCCTGCATCCCCGCTCGGCGCGCGACTTCCTGGACGCGCTGGTGGCGCTCGGTTTCCTGGTGCGCGACGGGAATCGCTACGGCAACACGCCCGAGACCGGCCTGTTCCTGGACCGCAGGACGCCGTCGTACGTGGGGGGCATTCTCGAGATGGCGAACGCGCGCCTGAAGGAATTCCTGCGCGCGATGACGGGCATCAGCCACGGGGCCAACATGACGATCGCGCGCGCGTTCCCGTGGAAGGAGTTCCGCACGTTCGTCGACGTGGGCACCGCGCAGGGAGATCTGGCGGTGCAGGTCGCGCTCGCCAACCCGCACCTTCGCGGCGCGGGTTTCGACCTGCCGGAGGTGGCACCGATCTTCGAGGAGTACGCCCAGGGCGCGGGCGTGGCGGACCGGGTCTCGTTCGTGCCCGGCAGCTTCTTCGAGCAGGACATCCCTGGGGCCGACGTCGTGCTGATGGGACACATCCTGCACGACTGGGACCTGCCGACCAAGCGGATGCTGATCCGCAAGGCGTACGAGGCACTGCCGCACGGTGGTGCACTGGTCGTCTACGAGGCCATCATCGACGACGACCGCTCGAAGAACGCGTTCGGCTTGATGATGAGCCTGAACATGCTGATCGAGACACCGGGGGGCTTCGACTACACCGGCGCCGACTGCGTGGGCTGGATGAAGGAGGCCGGCTTCTCGGCGACCCGCGTCGAGCCCCTGGTGGGCCCCGATTCGATGGTCATCGGCATCAAGTAGCGGGGCGGGGCTCGGTGGGTCATCGCGAATCCGCCGCGCCGCAGGCGATGAACCTGCTGCTGCTGTCCAACTCGCGCATGCCCGACGGGCGTTACCTCGCGCATGCGCTCGACGCGATCGCCGAGGCCGTCGGCCCGCGCCGCCGCGCGCTGTTCCTGCCGTTTGCGGGCGTCACGCTCGACTGGGACGCATACACCGACAACGTGCGGCTGGCGCTGCAGTCATCGGGCCTGGCCATCGAAGGGGCCCATCGCTGCGACGACCCGGCTGCTGCGCTGGCCGAGGCCGAACTGGTGCTGGCCGGCGGTGGCAATACCTTCCGGCTGCTGGCCGAGTGCCGCCGCCGCGGCTGGCTGGTCCCGCTGCGCTCGGCGGTGCAGGGCGGGATGCCGTTCGTGGGCTGGAGCGCGGGCGCGAACCTGGCCTGCCCGACGATCCGCACCACCAACGACATGCCGATCGTCGATCCCGGCGGCTTCGACGCGCTGTCGCTGGTTGCGTTCCAGCTCAATCCGCACTTCACCGATGCGCTGCCGGTCGGCCACCAGGGCGAAACGCGCACCCAGCGGATCGCCGAGTTTCACGTGCTGAACCCCGATGTGCCGGTCGTCGGCCTGCCCGAGGGTGACTGGCTGACGGTGCGCGACGACGGC
Source organism: uncultured Burkholderiaceae bacterium (assembly GCA_964354355.1). Taxonomy (GTDB): domain Bacteria; phylum Pseudomonadota; class Gammaproteobacteria; order Burkholderiales; family Burkholderiaceae_E; genus CAYGZN01. Next base: position 10,049 of record CAYGZN010000078.1, read on the forward strand.
GTGCGCCTGCACGGCCCGCACGACGCGTGGCTGTTCCGCGCGGGGCGGCCGGCAGTCGCGGTCGCGCGCGGGAGCGTGCCGCTCGGTTGACGCGGGGCGCGGCTGGGCCGCGACGCTGCCCCAGGCGAGCGACGCCTCAGGCGGGCGCATCCTCAGGCGGGCGCATCCTCAGGCGGGCGCATCCTCAGGTCAGCGCATCCTCAGGTCAGCGACGCCTTCAGCTGCAGGCGCCGCGCATGCAGCACCGGTTCGGTGTAGCCCGACGGCTGCTTCGTGCCCTTGAACACCAGG